>JBAQLX010000601.1:0-8966 GCA_049302315.1 Desulfosporosinus sp. | reverse complement strand
AACCTAAAAAAGGCACACTTAAATAAGGTGCTACTGCACCCCCAGTTTTATTAATCGAATTCATGAATCGATCAACTTCTATATTAATAACCGAGTAAGGCAAGAACACTTGGGTATTGCATTCTTGTAAGTAATTCAACCGGACTTTTCCCTACTCTTTCCGACTTGCGACTTCTTCTGTATTTTCGGGTATTAAAATAGAATTGAAGTAAGTCAAGAAATTTGTCAGGAACGACTTTTTTCAAAAACAAATAGGGTCTTATCAAACTATTGACACATTCTACAATGCTACTCGCTCTGACGGTATTGTTCAGAATAGCTTCAAATTTTTGATGAATAGTATCATAGCTACAACCTAGTGATCGACCAATTTCCGCCTCTAAGTGATTGTAGTCTGCACTTGCATGAGAAAACCCCAACTGTTTCCACATCTTATGTACGATTTCAATGGGAATAGATTCATCTGAAGCAAGGCGATTAAGTGATACCTCTGCATTTTTAACAAACCTTAAAATATCCCCTAAATTCCCCTTTATAAATTTCGTACTTTTCTTTAAATAGTCGTTATTGATTTCAAATCGTTCCAGTTCAAAAATGATGTAGTTAAATAACTCCATTTTTTCATCATAGGTATAGCCACCTATCATTAACATCTCTCTTATCCACTGAGACAAAAGATATAACTTGTCATAGACGTCAATGCTTGTGTTTGCCTTTTTTACGAATGTTTCATAGTTTTGAATATTTTTATCGTTGCCTTTTTTTTCAGCTTTAATCCTAAGTTTCTCTTCTATTTTAATATCTTTATACGCACTGCGCTCGGCAGAAAATACGGCTTTTGAAAAGTCATATTCTGTGTGAAACACGTCTAGTTGAATGTCTGCGTCAGGAAATGCCTCTTTTACGCCTTTCTGCAATCCTAGACCACCATCATTGACAGAGAGCTCAAGGTGCAGCTTCTGATGTTTTTCCTTTTCTAATAAGTAGGTTCCCCATGTGGTGGCATCCCTAAGCTTTGCACTGTTCAGCAAGTATGTATACGTCGTTAACGGATCAACACCCACTAAAACAGGAGAATGACCTTGAAATATCTCATCGTTGGCACCAATTTTTATCGTGCTTAGATCAATTGACTCATTCCAACGTTTTGCGGTTAAAGCCGCTTCATTGATAACTGAACTTATTTTTCCAATGGAAACAGATAGCCCAAACACCTCGGCAAGAAACCGTTGAATATCTTCTGTAGACCCTTTACATATAAGCATTCCGGCAATAATTATTTTTTCGATCATTCGTTGATCAAGTTCTACCACGGGTCTGTTTGAGTATGGTGATTCAGATTCTAGCATCTCTTTGATTCTAGATTTTTGAGCATAGACAAAGACTCTATTGACCTCAAATTCTTGAGATAGTTTTGTTACTGAACTTCCTGAAAGTGCTTTCATTCCGATGATATTTTTTTGTTCAACGGGCATCTCTTTAGTGATGATCATATTTATCTCCCCCTGATTCTGAACATAGTTCTAATCACTATTCTACTTTTTCTCAAGTAGCTTGTCCAGCAGGAACATTCCAAATGTTCCTTTATATGGTTATATAGGAGGAGGTTTAAATAATATTGTTGAGATAAACGACTGATTTTTTGTGGTATTTTGTGTACAATGAAGATAAATCATAAATAGGAGGTCACGAAATTGGTTGACTATGAAGAATTTGAGGAAAAATGCAAAACAATACGTCAAAACAATCTCAAGATACTTGAAGACTTTGATGCATGGTTAAAAGCAAAACGACTAACGGATCAGACCATTAGAGAGCATATGAACAATATTGACCTTTTCATTAATCATTATTTATTGTATGAAGATGCTTATGAAGCAAAAGATGCTGTTCTTGAGGTGGATGATTTTCTCGGCTATTGGTTTATTAGAAAAACAATGTGGTCAAGTGTAAATCAGATTAAAGCCAATGCTGCAAGTTTAAAAAAGTTCTATACCTTTATGTTTGAAAAGGGTGAAATTGAACAGGATGATCTTGATGATTTACGAGATACCATTAAAGAAGAAATGCCGAATTGGATTACAGCTATGAACCAATATGAAAATTCAATGTCTTCAGATATGGATGATGTATGGGGATAAAGTGATTAATTTGTAAGGTCGATTTGAAACACGCCCAAAGTTTTTATCGGGAGAGTTCGCCACTCATCTTGCAGGCAGGTATGTTGAATTTGTAATTTACCCATTCTCCTTTGCAGAGTTTATGAATATATATAGTACAATATACAACGTCTCTGTCGCAGAGGCATTCAAACAATATATCCTTTTTGGAGGTATGCCGTTTCTTATCAATCTGGAATTCAACCCTGCACCGTGTAACCAATATTTGCAGGATGTGTACAACTCTGTCGTGCTTAAAGATATTATGAAACGAAACAACATCCGGGATGTTGATTTACTTGAGAGAATTATCATTTATATGATGGCAAATGTAGGAAAAACTTTTTCGGCGACAAGTATTTCAAAGTATTTTAAAAGCGAAAATCGCAAGGTATCCCCCGAAACGGTTCTAGGATATATTAAGGCTTGTGAGAATGCGTTTTTATTCTATCGTACTCGCCGGCAAGATTTAATCGGCAAAAAAATATTGACGGTTAATGAAAAATATTATATTGCAGACCACGGGCTGAGAGAGGCAGTTTACGGCAAAAATAATCGGGATGTTGAGTTGGTTTTAGAAAACATTGTATATATGGAATTGCTCCGACGCGGATATACCGTTACTGTAGGGAAGGTAAACAACATGGAGGTTGATTTTGTGGCAGAAAAACAGGGAGAACTTGAATATGTGCAGGTATCATACCTTCTTGCATCTACCGAAACAGTGGAGAGAGAATTTAATGCACTCAAAAGCATTAGTGACAATTACCCCAAATACGTAGTGTCAATGGATGAATTGGATATGAGCCGTGACGGTATTAAGCATTACAATATCAAAGATTTTCTTTTGAATTAACGTTGAAGAACGTTGAAGATTGTCTGACTCATAAACAGGTAAAGAACAAAGGGAACTGCCCATGCAGAAGCATGGTATAATCTTACAAAGGAAAACTGAAGATAACCGCTAAAATAGTTTAAAGGGATGTTGTCGGTGGGAGAAACACCATTGGAATCTGAGTTTGAACGTTAGGAACAAATTGATGGTTTTATTTACGATATGACACCACAGCCATCATCCCAACATCAAGCTATTGCAGGAAGTTTATTCGATTCGCTTGTAACATTTTATCCATAACTTTTTCTATAGGTGATAAAACTTAGACGCATTGACTGGAGATCAAGTTAATTAAGGGCAGTTCATCTAGTACAAATTAGACGTGGGAATAACGGTGACCGAAAAATTTCCCACAAGAAAAACCATCAGTAAGACCAAGCATATAGATCTCAGCCGGAAAATTACTATCACTACAGCGTGAACTCATTAAATTATTGTGCCTTGAGCGCTGCGAAAGGAATGGAGCTTTATATGGGTGTATTCAAGCCAAGAGGTGATAGTATCTCTTATCACTCATCAATTAGAATTTTCTCCATGGCCACTCCGGTTCATTATATAGGCGCCATCTTAAGATTCTCCATATTTCCTTAAATCCCTCTTGAATAGTTTCTGCGCTGTGGCCCATGGCCCGGAAACAGTAAGCCTGCCTACAAATTTCAGTTCCGGCAAGCAAAATATTGTAGCGTTCAGCCATTTGTTCCAGAAAACCGTTTTCCTCGTCCGAGTTTCGCTGTACTAATTCAGGCATCACCTTTTCCAAATTAGGATCAATAGCCCAAAATGTGCCCATATGCGTATATCCATGCATTAGGCCCAACGGGCTATGCCAGGTTTTTAAGAATGTTGGCACCATTGACGGCTCTAGCATAAACCGATCACTAAAAATTAATTCACGGTCCAAAAAAATATTAGTCTGCTGATCCAGCAAATTGTAGTCAAATCGTTCTTGCCGGGCTACTCGCCCAGGTGCCGTAATTTCCCAAAAAATTGCTGAGGCTTTGCTGGATATTTGAAGATTGGTGCGACTAAATAAACATGCTTCAGCAAAGGGTATGACCATTTCCGGCATGTATTCAAGTCTTGCTCCTTGTTCAACCTTCAGGGTTGTAAATACTTTCGAGAGAACTCCTTGCGGGGAACGAAAAACCTTTGTTGCCCCTTGACCAAAAACAACCGCCTGAGCATCAGGCTTGACCTGAACTAAAATACTATGCTGGTCTCCTTGCAGAAGACCAGCAGCTGGATTCATAATATAGAAGAAAACCGCTCCGTTGTTCGTTAAATAAAGAGGGCTTGAAGCCCGCAGCGGCATTTTCTGTCGCAGGGAACTGATTATACTCCTCCCATTTCTCTGCTGGACTTCAGCCTGAAGAAGACCGTGTTTTAACTGTGCAATCATCTAATATCCTCCATGAGAACATTTTTTCGGATCCACAATAAAACGTTATCTAAACCCTCTTCAGTTTTTAGATTCGTAAATAAAAATGGTCGCTCACCACGCATTCGCCGTGAATCCTGGGCCATTACTTCCAAGCTTGCTCCAACATACGGAGCCAGATCGGTTTTGTTGATTACTAAAAGATCTGAGCGGGTAATCCCCGGACCACCTTTACGGGGAATTTTTTCCCCTTGGGCCACATCAATAATATAAATAGCTACATCTACTAATTCCGGACTAAAGGTAGCTGCCAAATTATCGCCGCCACTTTCCACAAAAATTATTTGCAAATCAGGAAATCTTCCCTTAAGCGTATCAATCGCTTCCAGGTTCATAGAGGCATCTTCCCTGATGGCCGTATGGGGACATCCTCCCGTTTCGACTCCCAGGATTCGATCTTGGGACAGAACACCATTTCGACCAAGAAATTCCGCATCTTCCTTGGTAAAAATATCATTGGTTATAACAGCTACGCTATACTCCGCTGCCAGATAGCGTGTTATTTTTTCAACAAGGGCTGTTTTCCCTGAACCTACAGGACCTCCAACTCCGATACGAATCGGCCACACCGAAAATTCCTCCTTCATATTCGAGGTTCGAATGCTTGCGCTTTATAATAATATGCTCTTTTCCACGTCTTTGAAGACGTGTGTAACATCGAGCTACGAGCTACGAGCTTCAAACTTTACACTTTACACTTTACACTTGAAACCTCGAACATTGAATCTTGTCTATGACATAAATATCCGGGAATATAACCTCTCGTGAGCCATGCCAGCCCAATCAAAAGCTGGTGCACTACCGCCCCATTCCTTTTCAGTTGCCGTTGTTACCCATCGAATACAGGTATCCAGCAGTGGTTGAAGGAGCGCCAGCACCTGCTGACCACCAGTCTGACCTAACGGAATAGCCCGTACGCCATTGGCAATAAGTAAGGCAGTGGTCATATGGGCAGCTGCAGAGAGTAATAACCTTAACTCAATCCCAGTGACCGCTCCATAATGTCCCAAAACAATGGCTTGGTGACCAAAGGGAAACTGCACATTCAGCAGGTATTGGGGGTCGATTTCAGCTAGTAATTGGCGAAGTCTTCTCCCCATTTTGACACTTCCCTCACGGCTTTCAGACGCTAACTTCATGGCATTTAAGCGTTTATCCAGTAAATAAAGGCGCTTCAAGTCTGATTGTTGTGCGGCTTGCCAAGCGAGTTTTACCGCAAGGAGATCCGTGGGTCGCCAAGTGAAGTAGAGAAAGGTCTGCATAAATTGGGTTAATTCTTGCTTGGTTTTAAGCTCACCACGCTGAATAAACGTCTCCAGTCCGAATGATTGAGTAAAGCCCCCCGAAGGAAAGGCCGAGTCTGCCAGCTGCATTAAACGTAAGCCTACCAGAGATGATGGCTGATTCATGGGGCAAAAGCCCCAGCTTCTTTGACCGGGTGTAAACCCAGTTTTGCCAACTGCTCCTGTAATATCGGATTGTAAGGCGTGATAACAGCATCATTCTTCAGCTCAATTGGGGCGTGCATATTACCTATCGCATGCGCAGCCAAGCCCATTTCCCTCATATTCCTAACCGGCACGCATAGAATTGACTCTTCTTTTACCCTTACAACAATTATGTGGTTTTTTTCTCGATGGAGAATATCTCCGGGATGCAAATGTCCACTTTCCAGTTGTATCCCTATATCTCTGCCCACATCAGTTGTTTTACGCAGAATCCTTTTCTGAAGTTCATCCCAGGAAAGAAAAAGCTGTTCTATGGTAAAAGCCTCTAATTCGCGCAGCTGATCCTGTTCCAAGTCAGCAAGTTTTCCAATCACTTTAGTAACAATCATAGATTTCAAACTCCTATCAACTTTATCTAAACTTTCTAATTATTATCTCAAAGAAAACTCCCTCGTTAGTGAACTTGAAGAAAACACGCCCTCACATAAAGAAGTGGGGTTTGTAAACTTGATATTGTTTAAAACAAAAAGTACCGCTGAGCCAGAGGCAGGATTTCGGCTGGTTCGCAAGTCAGTATTTCTCCGCCTGCGGTTACTTGATAGGTTTCAGGATCTACCGAAATTTGCGGGGTTGCAAAGTTATGTTTCATATCAGCCTTACCGATTTGACGACAGTTCTTCACCTGAACAAGTTGCTTAGCCAGTTTTAGCTCCTTAGCTAACATTTCCGAATCAGCTGCTTGGGAGATAAACGTTACGGAACAGGCGGAAATCGCTTGACCAAACGCAGCAAACATTGGCCGTTGGCTAACCGGTTGAGGGGTAGGAATGGAGGCATTGGCATCTCCCATGGCAGCCTGCATGATAAATCCGCCTTTAATCACTACGGCAGGTTTTACTCCGAAAAACTTCGGCTCCCAGAGGACAAGATCCGCTAATTTGCCTTTTTCAACCGATCCAACCAAGTGGCTGATCCCATGTGTAAGCGCAGGATTAATAGTATATTTACTTATATAACGTTTAATCCGGTTATTATCATTATTTGGACTGTCTGAATCCAAGGGGCCACGCTGAATCTTCATTTTATGGGCTGTCTGCCAGGTCCTGATAATAACTTCTCCGACTCGTCCCATTGCTTGAGAATCAGAAGACATCATGGAAATTACGCCTAAATCATGAAGAATATCCTCAGCCGCAATCGTCTCCGGACGAATACGGGAATCAGCAAAAGCAAGATCCTCAGGAACTTGTTTATCAAGATGATGGCAAACCATTAACATATCAAGATGCTCTTCCAGGGTATTAACCGTAAAGGGACGGGTAGGATTTGTTGAGGATGGCAAGACATTGGGCAAGGAGGCAATTTTTATAATGTCTGGCGCGTGTCCTCCTCCAGCTCCTTCGGTATGAAAGGTATGGATCGTACGCCCGGCAATCGCCGCAATTGTATCTTCGACAAAGCCAGCTTCATTAAGGGTATCTGTATGAATGGCCACTTGAATATCATATTCATCCGCAACTTTTAGGCAGCAGTCAATAGCAGCAGGAGTAGATCCCCAATCTTCATGTAATTTTAGGCCAATGACTCCGGCTTTAACTTGGGCTATCAACGGTTCCGGACAAGAATTATTCCCTTTGCCGAAAAAGCCAAGATTAATCGGAAACCCTTCAGCGGACTGCAGCATCCGATAGATATTCCATTTACCCGGTGTACAGGTTGTAGCATTTGTTCCAGCAGCCGGACCAGTTCCGCCCCCTAACATGGTTGTAATCCCGGAAGCAATCGCTGTTTCAACCTGCTGGGGACAAATAAAGTGAATATGACTATCAATTCCACCTGCCGTAACGATATAGTTCTCCCCGGCGATCACCTCGGTGCCTGCCCCAATGGGAAGGTTAACTCCAGCCATAGTCTTGGGATTTCCTGCATGACCAAGACCAAGAATACATCCTTCCTTAATCCCTATGTCCGCCTTAATAATCCCCCAGTGGTCAATAATTATGGCATTTGTAATGACCAAATCCATTGCTTCATCCAAAGCTTGGGGATCTTGCCCCATACCATCGCGAATGACTTTGCCACCCCCAAATTTTGCCTCATCACCCGGACCGGTAAAATCAGCTTCCACTTCTAACCATAACTCGGTATCTGCCAAGCGTACTTTATCGCCGGTAGTTGGTCCATACATATCCGCATGTTGACGGCGTGACATGCTTAAAGTCATAGCTCAAATTCCTCCTTACATTATTTCATTAACTCCAACTAAAGTTATTATCCAGCTGCTCAGCAATTATTCGGACTTCGTAACTCAATCCGGTCTCCGTTCTCCGGCCTCTGGCCTCTGACCTCAGACTTCTGGTTTTATAAACCCTTGCAGCTTAGCCTGTTCGATACATTTTGCCTTGTCAGTACAACCAGCCGTTAAATTATTTGCTCCAAGCCAAGGACCTTGGCCAGAAAATTGAACAAGCCTAACCGTATGGCTTTCTCCAGGTTCGAAACGGACAGCGGTCCCTGAAGGTATATTTAAATGCCTGCCCCAAGCTGAGGCTCGCTCAAAGACTAAATATCGGTTTACTTCGAAAAAATGATAATGCGAACCGACCTGGATAGGGCGGTCGCCAGTATTTTGAACAGTAATCGTTTCTGTTGCCAAGCCTTGATTTGCTTCAATGGCTCCTTCAGCCAACTTATATTCTCCCGGTATCATAGCTCCAACCTCCATATTCGATATTCGATATTCGATATTCACATATTCGATATTCACCTTCAAACCTCGACTTGACTCCCGGTATTGACATTATTAACTGCCCTAAACCCATCAAAACTTACGGTTAGATTATCAATTTGTAAGATTGAATCCATATCTCCCACCGCCTTTCGATTTCTCATTTTAATATCCTTTGTTCTAAATTAATCAGATTTAGGTAATTTCGTTTCTATTTCCATGGCTTACGCTGAAGTCTCGATATTCAGCCTTAGCAAAACGACTTCACTTAGCTTATCAAGCCACTTTTTTCGGACTC
>JBAQLX010000600.1:0-1985 GCA_049302315.1 Desulfosporosinus sp. | reverse complement strand
GCAAAATGTCGAATTTCCGAAGAAAACAGAGGTTCCAGGACACTGATCGTAACGTTGAGCGGCGGGGAAACGTTATTCCGAGTAGTACACAAATGTTAAAATATATCCATTAATATTCGATGTCCCTAATAAACGAAGGCCTCGCCAATTATGAGCAGGGGCTTCGTTTTTATCTTATTATTGAACCGAATAAGATTGCTGCTTGTGATCAATAGCTTTTTCTCTGTTTGCGAACCTCATAAATCTCTAGAAATAATATAAACTCGCGCGTTCTATATGTTGAATTTTACTCTTTGTCTTACACCATGCCTGTTCTTCATTGTTCCAATAAAATACAAAATATTTCCGTGCAAATCATTCTTGATTGAGGTATTATGACAAAATATCAGGGGGAAGTATTCCCAAAATTCTTCGACAGTCTCAGCTCCTTGGAATACTGCGTCAAATGCATAACCTTGGAGTCGGGGAGCAGCTAAGGTTGTAACTTCATCAAACGCATTAAGTGTATCTTTAGGTATCTCCCACATACGAAATCCGGAATGAACAGTATTATTTCTAAAACCCCTCATTTGTTCTAATGCGTTGTTAATAGTTCGTTTTCCTGTCTCATAATTAATATGGCTTTGCAATTCTAATATAGTGTCTCTTGAAAGAAACTCTCCAATTCGCCCTAACGGAAACCCAAGTGCTTGCATTACTTTACCACATATATCTTCGTTCTTTCCTGCTTTGGTTAGAGTCTCAATTGAAAACCATCGAAAAAGACACTTTAACTGAGTAGCAGATTCCATTTTTGCTTTTCTCACCCAATGTATTGACCTCAAAATAGCTAGCTTGAGCTCTGTTTCAGGTAATGTTAGCAGTGCCTGCATTCTATCAGCAGGTTGGATAAACTCATTAATTCTTGCAAACGAAGGGCAAGGACCTAATGAGTGAACCAGCAGTCGTTCACTTTGCCAATGTGTTCTAAGATTTTTTATCATCCCCGTGGACAATAATGGCGTTTGACCCAATCCAAACGTGTTCAAATCTATATAGTCCAAGACTTGCTCAAATTTCGCTTCTGCTACTTCGTCTGCTTCATAAGGTGAATCTGCAGAAACAATAGCCACTATTCTCTGTGCTAATTCAAGATTTACTTCTTCTTTAAAATTGATACTAGATTTAAGTAGATATTCTTTCTCCTTGGGAAAATCATTTTTTGCAGGACGAATTTCAACATCTCCATAGCCCTTTGCCTCTGGGAATATAATACTTTTGTCTCCTACAACCCTAATTACAATATAGTCATCCATTCCTACCCTCCACTATTATGCATTTAAGATATCTTTTGTTTGTTAAAATTAAATTTTTAGCAAACCCAATAGCTTGGTCTTGATTACCACTGACTAACGAATGAACAACTATAGCACGATACTTTTGAAAGTCTTGCCCATTACGTATCAATTCATTTGTTGCCTCTAACGAAGATTTAATATCTCCACGTTTTGCGGCAACATATTTAACAAACGGAAGGATATTTTATGGTGTAAATCAGAATATGGAGTTTAGATAGACGCAGTAAAGCCCACGACCATTCGTACGTGGGCTTTCGTCATGCTGATCTACATCTTCTAGAAAGCCTTAGGAGAAAACTGTCCTAGAAGTGTCGCAGGGTAGGAATATAAATTAGACTGTCGAAAAGAGGTACATGGTCAAGACTTTCCATCATCAAGAAAGTATATTCTTAGTTGTATATAACTCCAGCCATCAAAATGCCGATTCATTGAATTATGTTTCACTAGAATTTTCAGGGGGCTCTTAGCCGCCAACACATTCAACCGCACCATGCCCATACGGTCGCATTTTAGACTGCAGCTTGTCCGCTCCTGCAGCGGCGAAAATCGCACAGCAACCCCGCCGCTTGCTGAGGGTGACTATTAGCAGAGTTGAGGTTTCCCTGAACTGACCCTTCGCTTATTCTTCGTTTATCCGACTCCCAAACT
>JBAQLX010000599.1:0-3117 GCA_049302315.1 Desulfosporosinus sp. | reverse complement strand
CTACGACGGCGTTCCGACCAGAGAAAGACTAATGGAATTAGATTTGGGTTATGTGGCAGATGAATTAGAAAGGAAAGGGATATTGAAAGATGGCCAAGATTAAGAAGAAGATCAAGACAATCAGAGTCGATGCAGATAAGTGCAATGGCTGTCGGTCATGTGAGATAATCTGTTCCGCCTTTCACTCGACACCGAAATACAGCGTCATTAATCCGGCAAGGTCTCGTATCCAGATTATTCTTGACCCCCAGAAAGACATCTGGTTTCCGGTATTCGCGGGTGATTATACTCCAGCCGAATGCATGGGCAGAGAAACAAATACGATTGATGGAAAGGAATACCCCGAGTGTGCCTTATGCAGGGCTGCCTGCCCAGCCAGGACCAGGTTCAAAGAGCCCGATTCCGGTCTCCCGTTAAGATGCGATATGTGTGAAGATGAGCCGCCGCAAGAAAAGCCGCTCTGTGTACAGTGGTGTTTAAATGATGTCTTGGTTTACGAAGAAAGAGAAGAGGAAGTAGAAGAATTAGATGAGGTAGCCAAGCTGAGCGAGATGGAGACAGGCTTGCAATCATTGGTAGACAAACATGGCTTACAGCAGCTGGTGGATAGCGTTACCCGAATGGCACAGAAGGGCTAAAATATTCATGTGAAAGGAGAGGATGAAAGATTGTGGAAACTGTAGTCCCCTTCAAAGAAGTAATAGATGAAATAGTAGAGAACGGTGCAGAAGCCGTCAAATTCTGTTATCAATGTGGAAAATGCGATACTGTTTGTCCCTGGAATAGGGTTAGGACTTTCAGTATGCGCAAGCTGATCCGAGAGGCAACATTCGGTTTGACTGAGATCGAAAATGAAGAAATCTGGCGTTGTGCTACCTGCGGAAAGTGTCAACAGCAATGCCCCAGGGACGTTAAGCAGATAACAAACATGATAGCCTTACGCAGGTTCGCCACGGGATATGGGGTTTTCCCTGAGGCCGTCAAGCCGATGCGCGGCGCAAGCGCCGGCCTTTCCGGAGAAGGCAATCCCTTCGGTAATGATCGGGCAAAGAGGGCGGATTGGGCAAAGGGTCTCTCGGTAAAGACCTTCACCGAAGGAACGGAATATTTATACTTCCCCGGCTGCTACCTTAGCTATGACCCAAGATTAAAAAAAGTTGCTGTTGCCACAGCCAAAATCCTCAATAAAGCAGGCGTGGATTATGGGATCCTGGGCGACAAGGAAAATTGCTGCGGAGAAAGCATCCGGAAGGCCGGCAATGAGGATTTATTTAAACGCCTGGCCAGGGAAAACATCAAAACCTGGATTGATAACGGAGTCAAGAAAGTCCTGGTTTCTTCCCCGCATTGCTACCACACATTCAAGAACGAGTATCCGGAATTTAATGCCAACTTTGAGATAATTCATATGTCCCAGTTTTTATTCCAGCTCATAAATGAAGGCAAGCTTCAGATCAGCAAGGAGTATGAGGGAAAAGTCACCTATCATGACCCATGTTACTTGGGTCGCCATAATGGCATCTTTGACGAACCGCGCGGGGTCTTAAAGAAGATACCTGGTTTGGAACTGCTTGAGATGCCTGAGATGCGGGAAAATAGTATGTGTTGCGGCATGGGCGGCGGTCGGATTTGGATGGAAACTGCCAAGGCCGACAGATTTGTCAACCTCAGACTGGAACAAGCTATTGGGGTTGGGGCTGAAGTGCTGGTTACTGCCTGCCCTTATTGCATTACCAATTTTGAGGATAGCAGAGTAGTGATGAGTTTTGACGACCAGATCCAGGTTAAGGACATCACGGAGATCCTTCAGGATATGATTTAGAGGACGAAGGAACTTGACATGCTGGAAACGATTGGCGTATCCGATATGAAAGGTGTGGCAGCGGACGTAGTTTGCGATCGCTTTTCGGACGAGGGATGGGTCAGGACCAAGGTTCACGTGGCTAGAGAAATGGAACTCACAATCTATGTCAATGAGAAGGCATTGGTCACTATCCTGTCGTTTTTCAAAACTCAGGGGCGGAAGGTGGATTCGGATCTTGTTGCCACACCAGGGGATGTGCTGTCGTTGATGAAGCAGATGGAGGAGCAGATGGAGCTGTATCAGCTTAGCGGCGGCGTGCACACCTCAGCTTTGTCTGATACCAGGAACTTGCTGGTAGTGGCTGAGGATATCGGACGGCATAACACCTTGAACAAGATCCAGGGCGAATGTCTGTTGAGGGGTATATCACCCAGAGATAGCTTGATGCTGAGTACGGGTCGCATTTCTTCCGAAATGCTGCTCAAGGCGGCAAAGATGCAGGCCCCGATTGTTGTTTCGCGGCACGCGCCGACCAGGAACGCCATTTTGCTTGCCGGCGATTTGGGCATCGCTCTGGTTGGGCGTGCGCGTGGGAACCAACTAGCGGTGTACACCCACCCGGAGCGACTTGGCTGCTCATCAAATAAGTGCGGCTGATCCGGTCGAACCCAGACTGTAGGGGCACCCAAAAATGAAGAGGTGAAACAGAAAGTGGATAACGAACAAGTGTTCCAAGAAACAATTCGACAACTTTGTAATAGCGCTGGAGACCGTAATTTCGGAGATGTGATGGTTGTTGGCGGAGGGATCAGCGGAATTCAAGCCTCGCTTGATCTTTCTACTGCGGGTTATAAGGTCTACCTGGTTGACAAAAATCCGAGTATTGGGGGCCATATGGCCCAGCTGGACAAGACCTTTCCGACCAATGACTGCTCCAGTTGAATACTCAACCCCAAACTGGTCGAGGTCGACCGGTCGCCGAATATTGAGATTCTAACGTATACAGAAGTTGACAGTGTAGCAGGGGAAGCAGGAAACTTTCAGGTTACCCTGACGAAAAAGCCCAAATATGTTGACGAGAGCAAATGCACGGGCTGTAAAGTCTGTGCGGAATATTGTCCGGTCCAGTACCCTGATCAATTCAATCAGGAAATCTCGCTGAATAAAGCCATTCATATCTTCTTTACGCAAGCCATTCCTCTGACCTCTTATATTGATGAAAGCTGCCTATACCTTAAAGAAAAGAAATGTCAAATTTGCCAAGCGGTCTGTCAGGCTGACGCCATAGATTTTAATCAAAAGGCGGAGAAGGT
>JBAQLX010000598.1:0-2236 GCA_049302315.1 Desulfosporosinus sp. | reverse complement strand
GTCAACCACTCTTTCAGCTTTTCCCTCCCCCTATAGGTTTTAGCAGTATTAATCCACTGAAAAAGTGAACTGGGTCCAAAAAGGTCAAGATCTTCTGAATATGGGTGTGCGGGGTCTATAAAGTCTTCTCCCGTATCGGGGAAGGATTTCCACTCTCCGGCTAAACGCTTTCCGGCTTGATCACATATTTCATAAAGCACCTGGATATATTTTTGCTTTGCTTTGAATTTCTGATGCCAAAAGACGAGCGCAGTAAAAGAGACCACTGTAAAGAGAAGAATACCAAGACCCATTGAAGAGCCTTGGGTCATATAGAAAAAACCCGCCAACGCACACCCGGCGAAGAACAGGGTTAGTCTTACATTACTTAATCGGTTAATCGTTTGGGTCAGTTTTTCTAACCGTTGCGCATAATACATCCTTCGTTTTTCATACAGTTCTTTTGGCCTTTGCAAATGGTTATCCCCCTACCCTTCTAACATAAAATAAGTTCTTACACCCTACCAACACTCGATCTCAGTAGATCCTAGTGGAAGTTTTCTTTATTTTTGACTAATATATTCCCAGCCTTCTATACCCTATTCTATAGTAAGCTGTAATCATTAAGCTAGTTTTCTCCATGATAAGTATGTAGATCTAGTATATTGCAGTTAATGACCGGGAATAATGTTATTATATGATAGCACTTTTTTCTAAACGTCATCATATAATATCACAAAGCTATTGCTCACTTTCTTCTACTCTGTTATACTAGTTGTACTAAGGGTATGAGGATGTGTGACTCTTGAGCCAGAATGTTGAAGACTTTCTGAGTGAATGTCGTGAGTTAATCGGGCAAAGAAAGGTAATTCTTAACCCAGATGCTGAAGCAACTAGAAAAAGACGGGAGACTCTCGATAAATTAGGATACAACATCAAGGTAATGCTGCAAGAGATAAAAGAGTTAAACTCTAATGATCTACACAGTGGACCAGAACAGGATTATAACTATCCTAATGAAGTAGTGTGGATCTTCAAAAAGATGATTCAGGGCAGTCTAATCTATATCAAAATCAAAATTAGACAAATCCCCGTACATAAAGACCTTTTTGTCACGAGCTTCCATCTTGACATGTATTGGTAAAATGTCTTCTACTTCCGGAACTTGAGTAAGTGAGGAGTAGAAATGAAAAATAAAAATGAGAGGTAAGGAGAGGTTAAGAAAGGGAGAAGATTATGACGAAGACAGAATTGTATTGTGAGAATTGTAATGGGATGAGAGTGACGACTCCAAAGGTAACAGAAATAAGTCATAAAATTAAAGGTGAGGAGATTACGGTTACAGTAAATGTTCCTATCTGTTCGGAATGTGGATGTAAACTTTCTGATCTTGATGTTGAGGAGTATCATCATGACTTGGCATTAAATGAGTACAGAAAACGTAAGGTATTGTTGTACCCCGAACAGATAAAAGCTGTCAGAGAAAAGTATGACCTGTCCCAAAGGGCTTTTTCCAGGGCTCTTGGCTTTGCTGAACCGACTATTAATCGGTATGAACTTGGTGCTCTGCAAGATACTCTTCACAACAACATCCTTGTATTGGTAAATGATCCAAGTGTTATGTTGAAAATGGCTAGTTTAAATAAGGAGAATCTTTCTGAGAAGGAGTTTTCTTGTTTGGTTGAAACCGTAAATAAAATTAAAACAGATAGACCTTCAGATACAAAACAAGACAATATGGTAGGATACATTGTAAAAAATCTCGACCGTCTGAATAAAAAGATGGACGAACTCCTGAAAGATTCGAAAAGAGCCGCATACACACATGGTTCAAGGGCACAGCTAGATGAGTGGCAAATTGAAGGCTTACCATTAAGACAACGTGCAAATCCGTTGGAGCCCAGACATTCGTTGGATCCTGATTTTCCTGGCAATTGGGTCGACGTGACATTTCTTCAAAATTAATAGGAGGTGACTATTTTGTCAAAACAATTACCCATTCTCATTAAATGGTTTAATAACTTAGAGGATACACAACGAGATGATCTAGTGAAGCATATTAATTCCGAGGCCTTTTTACCTGAAAAAGAGAATTTTGAGAAGTTCAAGTTATTAAGAAATGAGATCGTCAATTTAATTACAACAGGACAAGAAAAGGATTCAGTACTTAAAAAACTTACTGTTGTGGGAATGGAAGAAAAAATTGGCGACTTCTTGTTTAAATATTGTTCATCAATGGTAACTACATTACAAGAAT
>JBAQLX010000597.1:0-2076 GCA_049302315.1 Desulfosporosinus sp. | reverse complement strand
TTGGCTTAGCGAGCTTTATGACGCTTGTGCTTTTTCTTGGTATTGTCAGACCCGTGATAGTAGTAATAATAGTAATATTCGCTGGTTTTCGTGTCTACTATATTGAGTACCGCTCCGAGGATCTTGGCGCCTACTTTATCCAGCAGTTCTTTCGCTCTTTGCGCAAACTCTTTGTTCACTTCACCAGAGGCCAAGACCAAGATGACTCCATCGACTTCCTGGGCGAGAATTGCGGCATCCGTCACCGCAACAACGGGAGGGGTATCGATGAGGACCATATCATATCGCTCACTTGCTTCCTGGATCAAACTCTTCATCCGTTTAGACCCGACAAGCTCCGCAGGATTGGGAGGGGTGGGGCCTCCTGTGAGAACCATTACGCCAGGCACAGCTGTTTCCCGAATATATTGCCGGTAGTCTTGATCTTGAACCAAGGCTACCGATAACCCCTGAGCATTATCTAACCCGAAAAGCTTATGCTGGGTAGGATTGCGCAAATCTGCGTCTATGATCAGCACGGTTTTCCCAGTTTGAGCCATACTGACCGCCAGGTTGGCCACTGTAGATGATTTTCCTTCCCGGGGTCCGGGGCTGGTAATCATAATTTTCTTGTTTTCTGAATCCACACTTGTAAACTGGACATTCGTCCTCAGGGTCCGGTAAGCCTCAGAGATGGGAGATTTCGTCTGCTCTAAGGTGATTAACGAATATGCCAATAGAATCTACTCCTCTTACCCTTGTTTGCCTGTTTGATAGTTGGGAATGACGCCCAGTACAGGAATCCCCAAAATCTTCTCGACATCACCCGAGGTCTTTATTGTGTTATCCAAGTATTCCAGTAAGAAGACCAGTCCAACCGCAGCCAGTAGGCCGACAACAAAGGCAATTAAGACGTTGAGCTTCTTATTCGGTTTAACGGGCCTATCCGGAGTCACTGCGGTATCCACAATGCTGACACTATCTACTTTTTTTATTTCAATAACAGCTTTGGAAAACTCTTGCGCCATTGCGTTGGCAATTGCCGCCGCCAATTCAGGGTTTGTATTAGTCACCTGAATTTCCAAAATTTCCGTGGTCTTTACCGGATTAATTGAGATTAGACTGTCAAGTCCTCCGATACTCATCGGCAAGTTTAAGTAATTGAGCACATTTTGCTCGACGGTGCGACTCTGGGCGATTGTCGCATAGGTCTTCGCCAGTTGTAGGTTCGCTTGCAGGACATTATTATCCAGCATTTGTACTGCTGCTTGGCCAGACTCTGCAGCTTTTTTCCCGACGATCAACGTAGTGGAGGCTTGATACACCGGTTTTATGACGAAAATACTAATGATTCCGCAGGTGAGTGCCGCGACAAGTGGTAGTACTACCAAGATCACCCAACGTTTGCGCACCACTTCCCAGTACTGCCGTAATTCCATTTCCTCTTCCATTTTAACCTCCCAAAATCATTGTGCAAAACTTGTTGTCATTATCATCTTTATCATTACACTATTCTCTATAATTCTTGATTTTCCTTCAAATCTTCTCAATAAAATATATTTAGATTATTTTTTGACATTAGGAAATTGATTCAATTGAAGCTGATGAAAAGAAAAAAAGCCCTGAGAAGGGCCCTTTTTCTTTTCTATCAACAACAATTACAATACATCTAAAATCGAGAGTTTATTTTTTTTCTCCTGCGGCACTAATGCGAGCTGCTGCTCTTCGCAACGCTAACTCAGCACGTAGTACGTCGGTATCACTGGTAAGTGCTGCCAGACGCTTCATCGCCCGTTCTTTAGCTTCCATCGCGCGAGCGATATCGATATCTTCACTCAGCTCGGCAGTTTCCGCAAGAATTGTTGCCGAATTATCAACAACTTCAACAAACCCTCCTGCAATAGCCGCACGTTTAACAGTGCTGTTCAGGGTATAACGTATAACACCGATATTCAATCCTGAAATTAGGGCTGTGTGGTGCGGCAAAATTCCTAATTCGCCTTCTTCACCGGGAAGAATAACAAACTCAACCTCTTCTTTCAGGACGTTTCCTTCCGGGGAGACGATTTGTAGAGAGAATGTTCCAGCCATGCCTTA
>JBAQLX010000596.1:0-2650 GCA_049302315.1 Desulfosporosinus sp. | reverse complement strand
ACCGCGGGGGATAAGCCTGTTGGTCATGTTCTCCAAAACAGGAGTTTCCTTTTTTAGATTGCGGGAAAAATCTGTCCAGCCTACAATTCCACACATAAATTTGTACCTCCCAAACAAAAAACGTCTGGGATTTTGAATAGCTATGTAAGAAATAGCTGCTTGATCTCAAGGACGCCATTGTCCAAATATTCGTTGTTTATTTAATATATGCAGGGAAATTAAAATATAACATTATATTCAGTGGTAGCAATTGTCCCACTTCAACATTAATCAGATAGGAAAAAGGGTTCTTACGCATCGAGTGTTGTTTTAACAATATATTCCCATCAAGAAAACTACAGTTTGTGCGTTCTATTGACATGGAGCCTAAGTAATAAGCAAGTTTATCATTCTTTGCGCAAAAGCCGAGAAAAAACAAAAATAGTACTGGACGCTCATAACTCCTCATGTTAAAGTATGTTGGAAGAATATGCATATTGATATGAGGTGGCGGCATTAATGAAGAATAATCACAGTTTGATTTGTACGCGAGGAGATTATCTTTCTCTAACATTGAACCTAAAAACTTACGAGGACATGATAGAGCGTATTTCAAATGTGACGTATGAGGACTATGTTGCAGAAAAAAACGATTTCATAATCAAAACGAGAATTTGAAACTTCAAGGCAAAGTTAAAAAGGACTGTGGAAAGTTTCTGGATAAATTAAACTTGGCATGGAAATCAATTAATGAAAAGGTAGGATTAACATAAAGTGGTACTTATGCCACCACTGATCATCACAGTGCATGGAAAAAATTGTCTGCGAATTGCAGGATATGTTTTAAGTCATAATTAGTCGAACTAACAAATACCCGTGGCCTTGCCATTCTCCGATCTCCTCCCTTAACCCAGGAAATATACTCCATAATCCAATTCTTTGTTTGACGCCAAAAGCCTGCTTCGCGGAAACATTATATAAAAAATCGGAAACTCCATTGAACCTCAGACTCTCCTTATGCCTATAATTAACGTATTATTTCAATCGCATACAGCGGCAAATTTAGCAGCCAATCCTCACGCTTGTAATCCGCCATGGATGTGCGGATGGACAGCTTGGGCTGGAACTTTTCCTGATAGGTTTTCAGTCTTTTCGCCTTCAAATTCGTTTCAGCCTTCACCTCAATGGGGATCACCGCGCTGCCGTCATCTACAACGAAGTCGATTTCCGCGTTGCCGCGATCGTTCGTCCAATAATAGGTTTCCAGCCCTTTGACAGTTATTAGCTGCTGCAATACATACTGTTCAGTCAGCGCACCCTTGAATTCCTTGAAAAGCTCGTTGCCATCCAAAAGTGTACCTTGTTTCAGGCGCACCATGCTGGAAAGCAAACCAACGTCAACCAGAAACAGCTTAAAGGCTTTCAAATCCTCATAGGCTTTGAGCGGAAGGCTTGGCGCATTCACGCGATACACCCTATGGACTAGGCCGCAATCGGCTAGCCAAAGCATGGCCTGTTCATATTCTTTCGCCCGTGCGCCTTCCTTGATAAGTCCGTAAATGAATTTTTTGTTCTCCTTGGTAAGCTGGGCGGGGATGCTGTTCCAGAGCATCCTGATTCGCGGCACAACGTCATGGGGCGCATGTTTAGAAAAATCCTGCTCGTAGGCGTCAAGAATGCGCTGTTGTATTTCCCGCACCTCCACAAAATCTTTAGTTTGGGAAAAGCTATGCACGACCTCCGGCATCCCACCGACATAGTAATAGTATTTGAGCATGTCGATATACGTTTGCTTGAAGGTGGTCACCATAGCAAAGTCACCTTTTTGCAGAAGCTCCGCATATTGACCTTTCCCCATCGCGGTCAAAAACTCAGTGAAGCTCAAAGGATACATATTTAAAAACTCCACCTTGCCTACAGGGAATGACGTGCCCTGATGCAAGGCAACACCCAGGAGTGAATCGGCGCACACGATTTGGTATTGTGGCGCATCCTCATTGAAGTATTTTAGTGCAGTCAATGCTTTCGGCACTTCCTGTACTTCATCAAAGATGAGCAGGGTATTCGTGGGATCGATCTTTTGACCGGAATAGAGCTCCAGCCCTGTCATGATACGCTCCACATCCAAATCGGATGAAAACAAATCCTTCATGCGCTGGTTATTGTCAAAGCTGATGTAGACGGTTTTATCAAAGGCAACCCTGCCAAACTCCTTCATCAGCCACGTCTTGCCAACCTGCCTTGCGCCGCGAATAATGAGCGGTTTTTTGTTCCGCTTCGCTTTCCATTTATGCAGGTCCTCTATCGCTGTTCTATACATGGTATATCACCTCACAAGATAAGTATACCCCATTTTAACAAAAATTACAGCGATATTTAGGTTAAATATAACATATTTTACAGCGAAAGTCCGTTTGCCTTGTAAATAAATAGGAGAATCGTGCGATGCCAACTTGATTGCTTGCGTGCCGAATATTGCAATTCTGCAATTTCTGGTAGTGTGTCTGATTAGCTAATGATTACCGTAAATTAAGTCTCGATACGGAATAATGAACTGGATAGACCCGAAACAATTTGAAAAGTGCTTTATTTCATGGGTAAGTGACATGACAGTTTTCTCAGAAGACGGTGGTGATACTGTTGCTATTGATGGGAAATCCATGAGAGGCTC
>JBAQLX010000595.1:0-4014 GCA_049302315.1 Desulfosporosinus sp. | reverse complement strand
TTCCGTTATTCGAGCCATGTTTGAGGAAGGGAAAAGGCTGGCAGCAATTCATGGAGTGGAAAATGTATTTGATTTTAGCCTTGGGAACCCCAATGTTGAACCACCTGCCGAAGTAAATAAGGCAATCTTGGAAATTTTAGAGACTGAAGATCTGATGAGCATTCATGGGTATATGAATAACTCAGGTTATGAAGAAGTCAGAGCTGCCATTGCAAAGTCGCTCAATGCTAAATTCGGTACCCTTTTTACACAAGATAATATTCTTATGACCGTTGGCGCAGCAGGCGGGTTAAACGTAATTTTTAAAACGTTATTGAACCCAAAGGATGAAGTCATCACTTTCGCACCCTTTTTCGGAGAATACCGAAGTTATGTGAAAAATTATGAGGGTGAATTGGTTGTCATATCTCCAAATACGATTGATTTTCAGCCTAATCTTGAAGAATTCAGGGCGAAAATCACCCCTCTAACTAAAGCGGTGATCATCAATTCTCCCAATAATCCAACCGGTGTTATCTATTCGGAAGCAACCATCATCAAGCTCTCTGAAATTCTGAGGGAGAAGCAAAAGGAATTTGGAACAGATATTTATCTCGTTTCTGATGAACCGTATCGAGAACTTGCTTATGACAATGCTGAAGTGCCTTATCTCTCCAAATACTATGCGAACACAATCATAGGGTACTCTTTCAGCAAATCCCTCTCCTTACCCGGCGAAAGAATAGGCTATTTAGTGATTCCGGATCAGGCTGCTGATTACGAGGATATCATTGCAGCTGCAAATATTGCTAATCGCATTTTAGGTTTCGTTAATGCTCCGTCGTTATTCCAGCGCGTCGTGGCTAAGTGCTTAACGGCAAAGGTGGATATTGATACTTATAACAGAAATCGGGAACTTCTTTATCATGGGCTCTCCTCCATGGGCTACCAATGTATTAAACCCGCAGGGGCATTTTACATGTTTGTGAAAGCTCCTATGGAGAGTGATGTTGAATTCTGCAACCTGGCCAAGCAGAAAAATATTCTCATTGTTCCCGGTACGACATTTGGCTGTCCCGGTTATATTCGGATTGCTTATTGTGTCGCTTATACGACAATTGAGAAAGCGCTGCCGGGCTTTAAGGCTTTAATTGAAGAACTTAAAAAAACCGGGAGAAATACAAATATGGATTACAATTTCGAAATTATTGAGACTACCGCCCAGTCGGCTCTTTCTATAAGAACTGTTACCTCGGTCGGTAATTTGCCCCAGGAGCTGGGGAAGGCTTACAATTCAATCATTGCCTACCTTGGAGATATTGGAGAACAACCGGCGGATACGGCTTTTGCAGCTTATTACAACATGGACATGGAAAATCTGGAGGTTGAGATGGGGTTTCCTGTGGCCAAAGAATTAGCGGGCAAAGGTGAGATTACCGCAAGTCAAGTCCCCGCAGGCAAGAAGGCTGTCTATATGTATAAAGGGGCATATAAGGATATGGCGCCGGTTTATGAAGCAATGGTAAAATGGATCAACGACAATGGACATCAGCCGACAGGTGTGGTTTATGAATTTTATTATAATTCACTCATGGAAGTACCCGAGAGCGAACTTGTGACAAAGATTGTGTTTTTGCTTAAATGATTCGGGAGATGAAAATGCTCGATTTTAAGCTGCAATTTTTGATTTGGACGGGACATTGATCGACTCCATGTGGGTATGGGAAAAGATGGGAAGGGGTCGGTTCGGGGATCTGACTTGATGGCCTGCGCTGGGTATTTGCATCATTATTATACAGGTATCGAATCTATTTTTGAGCGGATTTTCGGAGTTTTCGACGGAGGTTTGACTTCGGGTGGAGATTACCATAGGGAGTTATTACGCTCAATGGCTTTCACTTTATCCCTTATATTATTGGACGTTCCCGTAATATCTTGAAACTTTTTTGATAATCGGATAGTGGAAGAAGTTCAACCGGCGGATAACTTCCTGAATTCTAACTGGTATCGTTTTTATCTCTCGGTTAAATGGTATAAAATAAAATTCTTCGCATACTGTACCAAGTATCAATTAAGCATTCCTGACTAACACGGCGCTGTCTGCTATTCGGGCTATGCAGCGATATCAACGTTTGTACGAGGCATCATTTTTTCGGTGAAAAGAGGACAGTAAAATACCCCCGAACACTTGCGATGAACGCAAAGTGTTTGGGGGTCATTCATATAGTTATCTATATAGCATGTTTCTGAGAACAAATAATATGGCTTTGTGAAATTTCAGGTATCATCTTTGCCTGTTGTTTAAGAATCGTATGGAGGAAATTCCATTGTACGTCGAGATAGGCATTAGTCATTTCATTTTCACTCAAGCCTTTGGATTGAAGATAGTCACGAGAGGATGTCTCGAAATCTCGAATAAATAACAGGATATCTTCACCATGAGTTGACAGCATTTTTCACCCTCCATTCGAGAACTTGAGTTAAGTCTCATCCTATTTTGTAAATATATACTGGCTTATCCTTATTATAAAGAATCATCGTTAAGAAATCTGTTGGAATAGGGAGCTAATAACAGGATAAAAAAAGAAAGATTGGTGAACTAACGAGATTTTTTTGTTATTCCAGCGCCACGCGGGCAGTGACGCCACAGTGAAAGGTCAAAAAGAAGCAGGTTTCCAGCTCGGTACTGTCGTTTGGCAGCTGGTAACTCTTCAGGAAGAAAATAGCAATCAGCTAGTGAGTGATGAATACTGGCCCTATAGCTAAGAGTGAGGAGCTTTTGAGTAAATTGAACATAAAGGATTTCCGGATCGAATTTAACCTCTTGCATGCCATCCTCCCGTTCATAGTTACGACGGACAGGAGACAATTAGAACATAGATGTCTATAAAAATGCCAATACAAAAGAAAAAGGGCTTCGGCAGAATTAATACCGAAACCCTTGCTAACTGGTCGTTTGAATGGCGGAGGTAAGCGGGATCGAACCGCTGGCCTCTAAAATGCGAATCTAGCGCTCACGCAAAGGAGGAAGTTTTCTGCCCAGCCGAAACCTGCGGTCATATGGCTTGATACACAGACCACAACCATTGATTTCGTAACGATCGAGGACTCTTTGCCTCGTTATCTATATACTCGGACGAAGCAATCATTACGTTTTCCCTCAAACGCGCTTGCAAACTGCATATCGTCTGAGATTTGACGATCAGGATCGTAAACAACAAACATAAAGCCCATATCTGAAGGAGCTTTTGTCATATCAGCAGCTATTCCTTCGGTTATCTTACTTGGAGTCGTTGAATCTCGAACATATTTTGACTCTATTAAAAGGTCACCCTGTGCACGGTCAGGTCTATATTCTGTACGCCAAAATTGCAGTGCGGGATGTTCGCGTGTAAAAGAACCTTGTCCCTTAAGTATAGCCTCAATTTTGTCGTTGAGATCGTTTTCCCCGGTTGGCCTCTCTCGCTGAAACATCGTGGGGATTGTTGCGCGAAGAAAGGCGTCTATTTCGTCAACACGGATGATTGTTGGAGACTTCTTATACTGACGTTCTGAGATAACCCCAAGTAGCGAGTTTTTATTGATTGGCAGAGATAGGTCGTCATATTTATTTCGCATCCTCGTTGCCGCCTCCATTACAGACTTTCCATAACGGCATACAAGATTATATATTTCGTCCAGCTTATCATCGGTATTTGAACCTTGCCAATAGGCGACCAAATCAGTTACATCGTCAGGATATTTTCTCACAAAAGCGTCCTGTGTTGAAATATCTTCAAGATTCGCAAGTCGCATTGTAATATAAATTCGTTGCTTTGTTTTATGGCGTTCTTGATAATCTATAACGGCTTGCATTGCCGCATCTTTTGCGAGCTTGTTAGTTTCAAGAGAGCCTGTTTCGGTCGTTATGTAATCCTGTGCGCTTGCCATTAGAGAGAAGAGCGATATTTGAGAGTCAACCGTATACCCGTTTTCGTTTAGGAAATCCGCTTGATCCAATCGTAAGACTCCCACTTCTACAAGTGGGAGAGGTAC
>JBAQLX010000594.1:0-1570 GCA_049302315.1 Desulfosporosinus sp. | reverse complement strand
TTGGCAAGTCGTGGTTACAGCACCCGTCAAATGCGCATATATGCAGATTCAGGGGTAGCAACCAGAAGGTTTCAACGACGACACCGCCTTCAATTGGTACAATCCGACATTAAATTTGGACCCTATCAACATATATTTATTGATAAAATAGTCATATCGAGATACAATATGACTATAAAAGAATGTTTGGGAGTGATACCATGGAGAAAGTAATCCGGCCTTCAGCAGATTTAAGAAATCATTACAGTGAAATATCCAAGCAGTGCAAAGAAACAAGGGAAGCTGTTATTATTACCGTAAATGGTCGTGGTGACACAGCAGTTCTTGGACTGCAAGATTACTATCGGATGAAATCTGAATTGGAGCTTTTGAAAACGTTGGCAGAAGCGGAAGACGATGTGAAATCCGGTCGAGTGGCGCCGATGCAGGATACATTTGACGAACTTCGTACATCTTTATTGGAAAGGAAGAATGTATGAGGTGCAATATTCTGAGAACAGATAAGGCAGAGGAACAGCTTCGTGAAATAATATTCTATATAGCAGATGATTCCGGAGATGTAGATATTGCGCTCGAATATCTGGATAAAATTGAAACAGCAATCAATCGTCTGCAAGAATTTCCGGAGTCAGGAAGCACACCGAGATATTCAATTTTGAAAAAGCAGGGATACAGAGTAATAATTGTTGAAAGGCATCTTATATTCTATAAATTTAATAAGGAAGGACAAACAGTTATGATATCCGCCATTATGGACGGAAGAAGAGAATACCGCGATTTAATATAGGAAATGCGATACAACAATATACCTGGATTACCCATCACCGTCCATAAGCCGTGTCATTTCTTCAATGCGTTCCAACGGAAATGGCGGCAACGCGATGCTGCCATATCGACAATGAATTGCGCCCGTTCCTCCTTTCGGGATACCGAAAAGAAGCGCCGCCTAGCTGTAATTTAGATTCGGATTCGAATCCGAATTAGGACACGGGGTTTTAAGCCAAAAAAGCAGGGATGATTGCCGCCATATTGCCATCGCGACTATTGTCGGTTGCCAATATATCATTAGCTGGAATTTTAAGCACTTTGTCAATATAAGAACCATTAATAAAGTACAGGCTGTAAATAAGCTGTTGGATTATAATGAAATCAATATACTCCCACCGTCTATCAGTCTTTAGTTCATCAATCATTAGTTGATTTCGCCAGCTTTAAGCATTGCGCCATGTTTCTCATGTTTAAGTCTTTAATTTCAACAGCGCTATAGGCATTGGCTATCTGCATTGACAGCTTATGCAAAAAGTCCTTTCTTTGATTCGCTGCCTTTTCATGGAGTTTAGCAACCTTGCGACGTTGTTTGTCTCTGTTTTTGCCACCTTTCAGTCGTTTTGATAATTTTCGCTGCTCTTGCTGGAGTTTGGTTTCCGCTGTGCGGTAAAATCCGGGATAGTCGGCGCTTCTTGCCTCACTATCAACGACCAGCGACTTGGAAGAATAGTCTAAACCTAATGTTGTTTCGACCGTTGGTTTTACCGGTTCTATTTTGGCTTCAAACTCAACCAAAATTGCT
>JBAQLX010000593.1:0-1691 GCA_049302315.1 Desulfosporosinus sp. | reverse complement strand
CTCTTGCACTCTTTTAAAAATTCACGGGATTCCTTCGAGATTGTTTAACTGTGTTTTACCGATATAGCGTGGATTTTTATGGACGATTTCTATAGTAGAACTTTTGACTGTCAAGAAATTTATACGTAAGTTTGTTGGAATTTTTTGTAATGTATTGAGAATTTAATAACTTATCCGTTCCATCATTATTCGTTATACGCAAGGATACCATCGAATCTTTAGTAACTGTACCCTTAAAAATACATTTAGCCAGTAAACTCTCTAGATTCTCCTCATTACTGTTTATCGTAGTTTTTGGAGTTTTTAATACCACTACAGGAACTTTGCCATCATCCAAGATAACGGTATTTTCCGAATTTACAAAGTGATGATCCCCTGAAACAGCTTCTACAATTATGGGTGTCTCTTCAGATGGTTTGAGAGAAAGGTCATATGCAAATTTACCATCCGTGTCTACTGTCTTTACTTGCTTGCCGTTTACAATTACTTTTACCTTAGTTATAGGTGTAACTGTTCCAGATATCTTGAGTTTCCCTTTGGTAGCCAGGAGCTCATCTTTAGTAATTTGAATGCCTTCATAATCAGGTTTAGCATCCAAATCAGCAAGACTATCAAGTACTATTGCATAATTATTGTCGCACAACACATGGCGTGTATCAGAATTAGTATTTCTGACAGAGTTCGTACCAAACTTATCGATAGCTTCGACCCATAATTCGTTATTTCCATTATTTATATCTACTAAATAATTGCTTAAAGGAAATTTGAACGTGAGCTTATTTTCAGAGCTTTTAGTAACTTCTATGGATTCTAATGTCTTTTCTTCATTATCTTCGTATTTGACATGTAAAGATACTATTGAGTCTTTACTGACTGTGCCCGCAATCATATAGTTGGATAAAGTACTTTCAAGATATTCTTCACTGCTCGCAATATTATATAGGGGGCTTGTCAATTTCACGACAGGTGCTTTGCCGTCACCTAATATCACCCAATAATCTGAGTTTATCGTCTCTTGACTACCGAAAACAGCTTTGACAATAATGGGCGTTACTTCTCCAGCTTTTAGTGAAAGATAATATTCAAATTCGCCGGTTGATTTGATAGTTGTTACTTTTTTACCATTTACCGTAAGAATTACATTCTTTACTGGTGTTACTGTCCCGGATAGCAGAAGTTTGTCTTTTGTAGGTTTGAGTATTTCTTTTGTAAGCTGTATACCTTCAACATCCAAGTTCGTATCCAGGCTTTCTATGCTTTCTAAGACTAATACTGGTTGCTCTTCTGACAATAGACTTGTGTCAGCACTAAAAGTATTGAGTGGACAAGATAATAACATGAAAAATACTAACACGATACAAGATATAAATTTTTGATTTTTTGTTTTTAACATCCCAAACCCTCTTTCCCTATTTTTTTATATGCATATCCAGCTATTTGATAATATGTACTTATTAAAAGTTAATTACTTGACAGTCAAAAGTTCTACTATAGAAATCGTCCATAAAAATCCACGCTATATCGGTAAAACACAGTTAAACAATCTCGAAGGAATCCCGTGAATTTTTAAAAGAGTGCAAGCGAACTAAGAACTTGTACATATTTAAAATATATCAAAATACTTAGATAAACAGCGATATTACACTTTAATATCAGGATTAGACGTATAATCGAATAGAATGACCTATTTA
>JBAQLX010000592.1:0-1534 GCA_049302315.1 Desulfosporosinus sp. | reverse complement strand
TGCCTAAGGCTGCGCCTACGAGTACGGTTAAAGCACAAGCTGATTTGCCGCCTCTTCGAATGGGAAATGGCTTCACTGTCGGGTGCTCGGCTGTTCTCTATGCAGGGACGAGCTATGCCGACGCGGCCTTTATTGGGGACGGAGCCGTAGTGCGGGAGAGATGCTTGATTGGGCAGAACGTAGTCATCGGTAGCGGAGTAGTGGTAGAAAATGATACTAAAATTGGTTCGTTCACCAAGATCCAGACGGGCTCGTATATCACGGCCTATATGGAGGTCGGCGAACGAGTGTTTATTGCTCCGATGGTTACAACGACAAATGATAATTACATGGGACGTACCGAAAAACGCTTTAAATTACTTAAGGGTCCGACCATTCTGCGGGGAGCCCGGATCGGCGGAGGGGCCATCCTCTTGCCAGGCGTAAAAGTCGCTCCCGAGACCTTTGTAGCGGCAGGAGCCTTGGTTACCAAAGATACTACGGAAAAACGTGTCCTTAAAGGTTTCCCAGCCCAAGACCTTCGAGAGGTTCCTCAGGACGAACTCCTTCCTTAAAAAGGATAGGGGTAAGCTGAACCGTTCGACAGCTTCCACGTAAGCGCATTTGCGTCAAAGACGCAAACAGCGTCAGACCCAAGTGGGTAACGTCCATACGTCTGAGACATCAGACAGTTGGGCAAGAGCACTATCCCCGCGTCCCCTGCTTCGGAGCCGCCTTTGCGTCAAAGACGCAAACAGTCCCCATAGCGCCTAGCGTCGTTCCAAACTCCCGTTCGGTCGGGATAGAAACTGGGTGCGCGCATCTGCATAAGCTGATCACGTTTCCCAGAGCCTCCCTGCGATCCCGGACAGTCGGATTTCCCGAGTCCGGTTCTGACCTTGGGTGTATCCATTTCGCCTTCCTAGATATCCCTAGGTTTAAATGCTGGCACTCATATTCGCCCATTGGTTATCTAGTTTGCTCAAAGGTTAGCCTTCGTTTAAGAGATACGTTATCAGTCTCGATGTACTGCGCTTCTCTGAGGCCCCCAAGTGCCCAGAGGCCCTTCGCTTCAACTAGGTGTTACCTAGTTGAAAGTACAATTTCCTTGTACTTAAGAAGGCGTTACCCTTCTCTCATCGCTACTACTACCTCATGCGCCAATCCTAAATCCTCTCACTTATTTCGGTTGTCCCTATAAAATGAGTCTTTGCTGGTTGTTGCCACCCAGCTGGAAGTAGGACCTTCCCGTCGTTATCTCTGTGAATCCTTCTATTGATGTCAGAACCCCTACCCCGGCTGCCTTTGTGGTGCACTTAACCGTTTCTTCCCACAAAGCTTCGGCCTTCCCCACTTGGGCACTGGGTCGGCGCTACGCAAAATCCCTTCAACAGATTCTGAAGGGCCTCTCTTTCGGGGCTGCAGTATTCGTTAATCCTTCTGACCTCAATATTTGCTCGCCGCACCGTCTGTTCCGACCCTCTATTCCCAATGTAATATGGGCCGCCGCGACTTTTTCGTCCAAGCAGAACGTGATTCGTTACCTCCTCACGCA
>JBAQLX010000591.1:0-4406 GCA_049302315.1 Desulfosporosinus sp. | reverse complement strand
GCTTGTTGGGTTGACCGCCTTATCTGTGGAGATGGAGACAAAGGTTTTTACTCTCGCTTTATCGGCTGCTTCCGCCAGATTTTGTGAACCAATTACATTGTTTTTCAGGGCTTCTTCCGGATTTCGTTCCATTAAGGGGACGTGTTTATGCGCTGCAGCGTGGAAGACGACGCCTGGCTTATATTTTTCAAAAGTTAGGTACACTTTCTGTCGGTCTTTAATATCCAATATTTCTGTTATATAGTCGATTCCTGGGTGTTCGGCACGTAACTCCTGTTCGATCTCAAAGATGCTGTTTTCTCCATGTCCAAGTAAGACGAGTTTCCCTGGATTAAATCTGGCAATCTGACGACAAATTTCCGAGCCAATAGAACCGCCGGCGCCGGTGATAAACACCGTCTCTCCGGAAACATAGCCCGCTACTTCTTCTAAATCAACTGAAACAGGATCCCGACCCAGTAAATCTTCCACTTGAACCTGTCTGATCGGGGTGACATTAACATCCCCACTAATGATGTCATAGACACCGGGCATAATCTTGAGGTCGACCCCAGACTTTTCACAGATTTGCACGATTTCGCGGACAGACTCACCTGAGGCGGAAGGCATGGCAATAATGACTTCATCAATACTATGACCTTTTACAATGCGGGCAATATCTTTACGAGTACCCAAAACCGGAATTCCGAGTACCTTCAACTTGACCTTTGAACGGTCGTCATCAATAAAACCAATCGGACGTCCATCTCGATAATTACGATTTTTCAGTTCCCGAGCAGCTAAGACGCCTGCAGCGCCTGCCCCAACAATAAGTACTTGCTTTTGCGAGCCGGGAACATGGCGGTCAAACATACTTTCTTGTAAGATCCGCCAAATAAAGCGCGAACCCCCTATCAAAAAAACCATAGAAAACCATAACAACACAGCGGCAGAGTTCGGAATCCTAAACGGGAGTGCGGCAGCCTTAGCAACGCCATAAAAATAAACCGCTGCCGCCGTTCCGCCCGTTCCGACGGTTACTGCGTAAACAATGGAAAGTAACTCCCCTGTACTTGCATACTGCCAAAGCCGATTATATAAGCCAAAAACATAAAATACTGCAATATATATAATAGTTGCCGCAATCGCTGTGTGATTATAGATTTGGTAATCCTCTAACTTAATATCTCCTACAAAGCGTAAATAAAAACTGCCGAAAGCTGCCAAGTTGATTAACATAGCATCAATCAGCATTAATAACCACGTCCGTTTGCGAAATAACATAGAGACCTATCCTTTCTCAGAGGAAAGCAACTTTTTTCTCCAATCTCTTCTTTATATTACCGTTCAATATTTTACTATAGTTTTTGTGGTTTTACAACTTTCGCCCTTTTCTTAGTCTCTCGAACAATGTTCCGACATAAATGCTAAAGCCGCCTAAATATAACTATTGAGTATCCCATACGCTTTGGATCTGTTGAAGGCTTGTATCCGGAAGCACATTTCCCCCTCCAAAAACGTTCCATTCAACTAATCCTTTTTGGTTGCTTTGAAGATAATTCTGCGCTGAAGAATTTAGCGAATTTTTTGGGGAGATAAGGAGCAGCGCTCCTTGATGGTGGGCGGTTAAGGCAGCCCCGGCTAATGCATCTGGAAAGTCCTCTCCCGTCGCAGTGTCCAGTATGGCGGTTTGAGGGAAAAAGGCTTTGACAATCATGGCCGAGGTCTCATAACGATCCTTCCCTGCCAATCGTCGCCCTTTGAGAGGAGGAAGGTCCGCAGCTTGCAAAGCGCTTTTCAAGATGTTCTCTGAAATCACGGACTCTCCGCCGACAATGATTAATGAGGCGGGACGAATGTCTCTTAAGGCATTTCTGGTAGTTTCCGGGAGATTATCCCCCACCTGATCGGTCAGAAGGATAGGAAAATTTTGATCGGCAGCTGCCGGGGCTATACTTAACGCATCTGGGAAATCCAGTCCTGTAACTAAAGCGATGGGCGTCCCTTGGGAAAATGTCTTGGCAATGACCGCCGCCGTCTCGAAACGGTCGCGTCCCGCCAAACGGGTCACTCGGTCCCGGCCCCACCCTAACCCCGCTAAACTCTTTTCAATTTCTGAACTTAAAGCCGCTTCTCCGCCAAGCAGGATAATCCGGGATGGATTTAATCCTTTCAGGGCATCTCGGACGCGAGGGTCAAGGCTGCGCGGTGAGGTTAGGAGAATTGGCGCCTTGTTTTTATGAGCTAAGGGTACTCCAGCCAAAGCATCCGGGAAGTCATCCGAACGGGAAAGGATAACGGTCGAGCTTCCGTTTGGCCATCCATTTAACGCTATTTTAATTGCCGTATCAATCCTGTCCGCCCCAGCAATTCGCACAGGATTTGGCGGAGTCCCTAAATCCCCTAAATGGACCGGTTGAGGTGTGCTCCAGAGACCATTGGGTCCATTCGTCGCATCGGGGAGTTGATTTTGAGGGATTTGCTCTACTGGAATCTTGGATATTGTCACAGGATCAACATAGCCGGGGACATAGTCGATTGCACACCAATCAAGAACTGCATCCTGGTAGGCTTTATTTGGCTTGGCCTGCCAAGGGTTATTTTTTACGGACCAGTTGTTATAAGCCCAAATGGCAAAATACCAATTTTCAAGCTTATTCCGATCACCATCTCCAATTTGAGGCGTATTTTTCGTAAACTTTTCGTTAAGCAGATCCGCTCCTACGGAAATATTATAGTTGATATCGTTTTTCAATTTTTCGATATTCGCCTTATCTATATCCGTACCCAGATCACTGTAACTTGTGATCTGCATTATCCCTATGGCTGGGTGAACCGGGCGGCTGAGAATGGGATTCCCCTGGCTATCCCATTGACGCCAACTACTTTCTTTAAAAGCAACAGCTTTAAGTATAACACTTGGAATCCCTTTTTGCCGGGCAACCGATTCCAGTTTTTGAGCAATAATCGCTGGGGAGGGATTTTGTACAGGAGGAGTCGCCGCATTAACCGTCCTGAAACTCATTAATAAATAACATTGAATTAAGAATACGACGAATAGTTTCTTCTGCAAACTAGTTACCCTCCTTAAGATATTGCTAACTGTTGTTATCTACATTCTTCAGTCAACCCTCTAAATGAACCCGGGATACCAAACGATTATTAACTTCCCCTTTAGATTCTCCGAGTCCTAAGAGCTTCCCGTATGAGAAAACCTTAATAATCCTATAAAAAAGCAGCGGGACGAGAATACCAATAACTAAGAACCGAATAGGCGTGATCGAGAAAATCTGACGAACTAAGTAAACTGCCGATAGATGCAGATACATGATCACCATAGCCGCTCTTCCTAAGCCAATGAGCGCATTATTTATGAAAAGGCACTTGGAAAAAATCATGCTCAATTGAATTAAAAGAAACGTAAAAATTAGTGGAATTATTAGATTGGTCCCGAAATAATAATATTGGCGGTGTTTCATATCCAAGCCATAATCTAGGATTCTCTGAGAATATAGAAAGATAAACCCTAAGGCAATGACCAACGATAATCCGAAAACCATAGCCTTAATGTTTGGCCTTTCTAATAGTTTACTTTGCTTCACCATATGACCAAGAGCATAAAAAACTAGGGCAAATAATGCAACATCCCCATTCCAAGGAACAAAAATCCCAGATAAATAGCGTGATTCCCAGTAGGCTATTAAATAACAACCTACCAAAAAGAGTCCTTTATAAAACGGAGAAGGAACTTTTCTGCAAAAATAGTCATACAGAATTTGCACAATAAATAAGCAAGATATAAACCAAAACGTGGCGTAAGCTCCTTCTAAAAGACTTCCTCCTAATAATAGAGCTGCCCAATTATCCCTAAAAAACCGGCCTGCAGGTTGACCTTTCCAAATATTTACACTGAACATCATGAGAGTTATGAGCAGTAAGTAGAATACATAAGGAACAAGTAAGCGCTTTGCTTTTCGTTGAACATATGCCAGCCCTGTTTGTTGCGGTTTATAGCGGTACAAATAACCACTAACAAAGAAAAAAAGGGGCATATGAAACCAAAACATATAGACCGCATTCTGGCTTCCTGAGTGTCCCCAAACCACCGTCAAAATTCCCAGACCTTTTAAAACATCGACCCATTCCAAATGCTCCACGTTAGAGTCAGCGACGGTCGCCACGATCATAGCCTCCTCTTTCAATCCCTCTTGTTTCTACATCCAAGTCTTTATTCTTCAGTTTAATCGACATAATTCTATTATACACCCGCTGACCATGGATGGTCGAGTGTCCCTGAAGCCATGGATGACGTGAAGGGACCTTCCAGAATGCGCTTAAAGAGGACTACCTTGTCGTTGTCGACGGTAGTCCTCTTATCATTACTGGATGGTGTTCTCTCCTGTAATCATCCAGCGCGAATTCTGTTT
>JBAQLX010000590.1:0-1894 GCA_049302315.1 Desulfosporosinus sp. | reverse complement strand
TTCCAGGTATTCATTATTCCATAACGCATAATTCCTAGAAATCAATATAGGACGGATTATGCTTGACAAAATAATCATTATTGAGATAAAGTGATATAGTGTTTCAGCAAGCGCTCGTAGCTCAGTGGATAGAGTGACGGTTTCCGAAGCCGGAGGTCGCAGGTTCAAATCCCGCCGGGCGCACCATATTTAAAGCTACATTTTTAAAGCTACATTTTATCTTCTTGTTTTGAGAGATAAAATGTTTTTTATTCAACTGTGACTTGGTCGATATTAACTAATATGGAATCGTCAGTAGAGCAAAAATAACAAAAATCGCCAGATTCTAAACCAACGATTGTCTGTCAAATGTTATATTGTTCTGTTTATGTAAGTAAATCAGTCGTCGCTATCATCTTGCATTGGCAAGTCTGCAAGCAACCGAGTATAATTCGCCCTGCCATCCACGATATGGTATACAAAGACAGTTTCGCCCAACTGTCGATAGATGCACAGATAATGACCGCAAATGAGCATCCGATAGCCTTCCGACCGGAGCATTTTATCCATGCATGCCATACCCATATTCGGATGGCTTCGCAAATAATCCAGCGTGCCATAGATGCGGTCGGTAATTTTGCACGCCGATTCTACGCCCACTAGTTCCATATGCACAAGAGCAATTTCCTCCAGTTCACGCTGAGCGAGCGTTAGAAGCTCCAGCTTAAACTTTGGTTTGATCATATATTGTCTCCAAACGCTGTTTCGATTGCTCCAGCGTAAAAGTTGGCTCGCCCGCGAGCCGGGATTGTTCCGCCAGTTCCAGCTTCGCCCGCAGCTTAATGATTTCTTCGCGCTTTTCAAACGCCTCGATGCTCATAACCACGAGATCACCCTCACCGTTTTTGGTAATGTAGATCGGCTCCTGTTTTTCATGCGCAAGGTTTGAAATGCTGCCATAACCGTTGCGTAAGCTGGTAGAAGATTTGATAATCATAAACTCATCCCCACCCTCGTAAGAATTATTCTGCTATTATTATACGATAATTCTGTGAGACTTTCAATCCGTTAAATGTGCTTTGGATGAAAAATAACCAACACTTAACTTGTTCACCCATTACACCTACATTATTTTAGCCACACCTATGTTGTGGGTTTGTTTACCCACCCTCTACCTATTCCCTTAATCTATATAGTGAAAAACTAACATAATAGCCTAATAATCAGTTTTTTTGCATCACCCTAAAAATATCGGTTTTGATATTGTTGATACATTCATTCATGTTTTCATTCGGATAATACTTTAGCACTCCAAAATCCTCTAATTGTTGCTTACAAAAATCATTACTATCCGCTAAAAATCTTCTGCATAGTTCCTCATAGTTGGGCTGAGATTGTTGTTTTTCTCTATCCAGGGCCCTTGCCAGCCTAACTCCATCATTGACTTCAATATACAGAGGGATAAGATTACTCGCGCCAAAATAATTCTGGAGGTTTTTATAGGACTCTAATGTAGCAATCAGCAGATAATAATTATCTTGTGCCAAATCAATTTGACCGTCGTCAACCGTACTGTAAGACCATCTACCATTAATAGTATTATACTCTCTTTGTTCGATTATTTTCCCCATTTCTCTATAATGTGCCAATAATTCTTCAGCTACGAAGTGATACTCAAGCCCTTGGTTTTCGTTGAGTCTTATAGGTCTGGTCGTATATAGTATTACCGGCTTCAAATTCAGCTCTTCATCTTTTAGCAGGTTTTTAAAAATAGTGTCCTTCCCCGAGCTACTTTTACCCATTAGGCAGAATATTTTACCCACATTGTCCCCATCCTTCATACTCGCTCCTGCAATTTTACTTTAATTATTGTAACATCGCTGCCAGGTGGCACGCAATCAAATGATCATTGCCT
>JBAQLX010000589.1:0-2326 GCA_049302315.1 Desulfosporosinus sp. | reverse complement strand
GTTCTTAGTTCTCTTGCACTCTTTTAAAAATTCACGGGATTCCTTCGAGATTGTTTAACTGTGTTTTACCGATATAGCGTGGATTTTTATGGACGATTTCTATAGTAGAACTTTTGACTGTCAAGATGGTAAGTGATGGGGCAAACAATTTTAAAAAGTATAGATTCGACGTACAGGAGGACGGTAGCATTGTTGATAACACGGATAATAGTGCTCCGGTAATAGCCATTACAGATCCAACAAATAAGTCATCCTATACGACAAAAGAACAGATAATAACGCTATCTGGAACTGCCTCAGACAGCTATGCAATAAAAAGCATCACTTATTCCATTAATAATGGAGTCAAGAAGAGTGCGACTGGTTCTAATGAGTGGTCGATACCCGATATTAGTTTAATTGCCGGGGATAATATCGTACTGGTAACGGCATATGATACGGAAGGCAATTCAAGTTCGACCGCTATCGATATTATCTATAATCAAAATTTTGAATTTTTAAATGATTTTCAGATCAATCCTGACTCAATATTTATCAACGAACCGTGTGAAGTGACAATAAAAGTATTCATAAAAGATTCTGATATTCTTGATAAATCAAAGGTTAAAATATTGAAAGTCGATGGCAACTACAATCCAATTGAAGAACTAGGAAATATATATGATGATGGCAATGTGAATAACGGTGATGATATTGCAAACGATGGAGTATTCAGTATAAAAACTACGTTTAACGAAAGTGAGCTAGGTCAAGTATTGATGCGAGTCAAAGCAGAAACATCTTTAGGTGCAGCTTATGGCAATGTTGCCCAATTATCCGTCATTGAACACATTTCAGATGAACAAATAGATACTGCGTCTGAGATGGACGATAACGTACAACAAAAACTTGATGAACTTTTAGCTTCTAACCCTGAAGAAACAGCTAAAGAAGAAACCGTGGAATGGTTGGAAAGTCAGCCAGAGATTGAGTCTGCCGGTATTTCTGAGTCGGGAGATGGTATTTGGTATCTGATGAGTTCGGGTATTCTGGGAGGAGTTCTAGATGGCGAAGAAGGCACGAAAGGCAGGCAGCAGTCTGATACGACGACGCAACCGCTGAGTCCAGCTAATCCAACGTTTGAACCGTTAAGGAATTTAACAGAGTTGTTAGAATCTGAAACTTCAACCAATACTGTTGGAAGCAATAAAGTTGCAGTGCTATCCTCCTTTGCTAATCAGGGAGGAGTTAACCAGTTACCATCAGAAGCCTACGATAATGTCTACAATTTATTTGACTCTGCTGAGAGTCAGACGTTTGATGCAAGCAGATTTTTAGATGAAAATGTTTCGGTGGATTTATATAAGAATCTATCCGATTATGGCGTGGTAATCATTGACTCTCATGGAGATGCATTTTATTCACAAGACTTACATTCAATATTTCCAGAATTGGACGATATTTTCGCCAAGAACTATGGTAAAGTAATTATACTTACCGGTGAGGACGCTACGGAGGAAAAAATAAAAACCTATGAGGCAGATCTAAAAAAAGGAAGATTAACACTCATAGGGAACTACTTCGCAATTACGCCTGCCTTTATAAACTATTACTACTATAACGACCCGTTAGCTGACAGTATAATATTCAGTGGTAGCTGCAGGAGCATGTTCAACGATTCTATGGCAGATCAATTTATTAGTGCTGGTGCAAAGACATATTTTGGATATACGGATTATGTTAAGGTTTCTTATGACAGCAAGATTTTGCCGGACCTTTTCTCTTCAATGCTTAATGATGGGCTTACAACAGAACAAGCCTTTGATAATGCTGTGGAAATTAATGGAGCCAGCGACGGGAGTGGCGCATACTTTAAAATAAAAGGGAATAAAAACGTTGTACTCAATTGGGATGGCCTAATTAATGGAGATTTTGAAATCGGTAATACCAATGGCTGGGATGGCACAGGAGATGCAAGAGTGATTTCTAAACTCGGAGAATTAATTCCGCCACAAGGGAACTATATGCTCATAGTTAGTACGGGTCTCGGGTCAGTGGATGATTCAAACAGTATAGTTAAGCAAACATTTAAGATACCTACAGGGACAACGAAACTAGTGTATGATTATAATGTCGTTTCTGAAGAGCCGTTGGAGTATGTTGGTTCAGAATTTGATGACAAATATTTGTCAACATTATCCACAGTGGATAGTACGTATGTTTTAACAAGCGAATCAGTAAATAGCTCTTCCTGGATACCGGTTAGCGACATTGATTTTTACGGAGGAGACCATACAGTATATCAAACAGGATGGAAACATATTGAATACGATGTATCGTCTTTGAC
>JBAQLX010000588.1:0-1624 GCA_049302315.1 Desulfosporosinus sp. | reverse complement strand
AACTACGATAAAACACAAGATAAAAACCCAGAGTTTAGGTGCGAGGAATGTTCTCAACATAAGTTGCATGAATTAAAGGAAAGGGGAATTAAATATTAGTCCAAACAATATTTTTTCTGTTTTGACGATAAAATGTGATGTGCTAAAACCAACAACTGAATCATATTTGCATTATAACGATGCAGATATAATTCAGTACAAACTCTGATTCAAGTAGACTTTTTGCAGTTGAATGATAAACACCACTGCATAATTGCAGTGGTGTTTATCATTCAACTATTAACAACTTTTGACAAATTGACGGGTGATAAACCGTTGGCAGTTGCTTTTTGACGGTTAGAATAGCAATATTTGCAGATTGATACTTAAATGTTTTACTAGTAAGCCAAACGGGCATGATACTTGCATAAAAATGTAGTTAGCGTAGCGGTAGATTTTCAATTTATCTTAGCGGTAAATTGTCAGTTTATCGATAGTTAAGGTTCAAATATCTAATACTTAGTCATTTAGAGTAGAAAGTAGGTGAACAGCTGACAACTAATTGCGGATGTAAGGATGGCTCAGGGGAGGAAGTGGCTCGTGGGCCTAAGGGTATGTTCTATTTCTGGTAGACAAACATAATTTGGGAGATGAAAAAAAGTGTTGGATACCAGAGAGGGCCTCATCAAGGTAGCCTTAGGTAGAATATTTCCCGAGCTTATTATCCGGAATATCCACTTAGTTAATGTATATTCAGGTGAAATTCTAAGGGGACAGGAAGTAGCTGTTTGGCAGGACCGTATTGCATATGTGGGTCCTGAAGCAAAGAGTGGACCGTTAACGGAGGTCGTTGACGGTAGGGGGATGTACCTTTTACCGGGGTTTATTGATGTTCACGGCCACGCTGATTTTATTTCCAATCCTCTGGCTTTGGCTAAAAAAATCTTACCTACGGGAACTACTGGTATGCTTACAGATAGCCATGATATTTGTGGGGCCTTGGGACCTAAAGGTTTGAAACTAATGTTAGACGCCACTGCTGACATTCCGTTCCGTTATTACTTGGCTGCGCCGGCGGCATTCCCGCCCTTACCTGAATTTGAAGGCGAGGAAGTTTTTACTCAAGATGTCGTAGCGTCGTTTCTTGCAAACCCAAGGGTGCTGGCTGTAAGTGAAGTAACATGTTGGGGCAGGCTCATGGAGCTGGAACGGGATTTTATTGCCAAACTGGTTTATGCTCGGGAACAAGGGAAACGAATTGAGGGTCATATGGCCGGGTGTTCCTATGAAAAGCTTAATGCCTTGATATCCTGTGGTTTCACATCCTGCCACGAAAGTATAACAGCTGCGGAAGCCATAGATCGCCTAAGGTTGGGGTTGTATACGATTCTAAGGCATGGTTCAATCCGTGCTGACTTGGAACCTTTGTCCGAAATGATTACCAAAAATCCTCATCTCGACACCAGTAGGGTAATGCTTAGTCCTGACTGGCTTAGTCCTCAGAACGTTTTGGAATATGGATATTTGAATTATTTAGTTTCTGAGGCGGTGAAATATGGGATTCCATCTCTGAAAGCTATTCAAATGGTTACGATCAATCCCGCAACTTATTTAGGGGTAGATAATGATATAGGCGGCATTGCCC
>JBAQLX010000587.1:0-1537 GCA_049302315.1 Desulfosporosinus sp. | reverse complement strand
ATTCCTTGAATAATTTACAAGATTTAAAGAATTCTTATAGTGTGATGACCATCGCTGGAAAAAGTGTTCACTTTATTTGGAAAGTCAATGATTATCAGACAGGTTTATTTGATATAAACATTCATGGAATAATAAATCCTAAGGATTATGGAAATTGGATGCAAATTATTAATGCGGACCAAAGAGGAAGTATTATGGCTTACTTTTCACAAATAAATAATGAAATCGCGGATAAGTATTCAGGGAAGAGTTTTTCGGGGAGTGTTCTCTACCAAGATTATTACACAAATCTGACAGCTACAAAATTTCCGTATAATGAAGTCACGTTTGCTGGGGATGGAAAGTGGTTGGTGAAACATACTTTAGTGTCGTTCTATGATCTTCATAAGCTGAATACATCTGATTCAAGAGTTGATCTTAAGGACTAACATTGAAATACATTTCAATAATTCGATAGAAACATGGCAAGTTATAACGAAAATCTCCTGATTATACGCCATTAACTATATTGGTAGAAGGATAAACAAATATAACGTCGAATTGTATAATTATAGAATATTAAAGAAGTTATCCTTATTCAATAAATATTGTTCATGAAGTAGTGGAGGTCATTCGAATTGTTGTACTCTGGAAGAGTGACTCGATTAAGTGCACAATTTTTTTTGTCGGATTTTCTGGTTTATGTAGTAAGCAGCGTTTTGGTCGGGTATATGAAGTTCTTGAGGGAAATATCAGTTATTAGCATTAACGCCTATATAATAATGATATTCATGATTGGTATTATCTTTCTTGGTTTATTGTATCTATCTGGGAATTATGAAACCTCAGAGTTATTGCAGGTTAGACCGCATATTTATTTTCGCTCATTAATATATAGCGCTGCTTTTTTTTATGTTATATCCTTTTACTTGCGCAGTGTAAGCTATTCACGTGTCTATTTTACAGTTTTCTTCAGTGTTAATTTCATATTGGCTATTATTGTAAGGTTCCTTCTGGCGAGAGCATATAAATTAAAACTCGGAGATGAGGCAAAACTTCCTCTAGTGGCTATTGGCTTCGAGTCGGGAAATGATAATCTCCTAGATAAATTGGTCCAGGACATGAAACTTAGGGTTGTCGCAAATACCTCGCTAACTACGGAAGTTGAAGATATTGTGCAAAGTCATCACGAGTTAGCAAGCGCTTTGGGCTTGCTAGGGCCGAGGGATCTGGGAATGTTAGTCTACGAAGAACGAGTAGGGACATTGGAACCACTCATTTCCTACTGTGAGCTAAATTATATCCCGCTATATATTGTGCCGTCCGTGAGTAGGTTATTGACGATTCCGTTAAAAACCATCAATTATAAGGGAATACTTATTTTTGGGCCTCAAGACTTGATTGTTGATGGTGTCTCAAAACGACTAAAAAGACTGCTTGATGTTATGCTGGCTGCAGTGGGATTAATTTTTACCTCTTGGCTACTGGTACTCCTTTGGGTTATAGTTAAACTTAATTCATCAGGCTCGGCCATCTTCGCTCAAGATCGTTTAGGGTT
>JBAQLX010000586.1:0-4058 GCA_049302315.1 Desulfosporosinus sp. | reverse complement strand
ATTGCGTGGTGATGAATGCGCGATCACCCTTGTTATTGAACTTTCTGTTCTTGTCAGAAGCTAAACCGGCATCAGTACAGACAACAAACTTGGAAAGCTTGAAGTCGGATAATATTCTTTCCTCTAAGGGCTTTAATGTGATCTGTTCATTTGTGTTGCCGATGCTTAGGTTAAAAGCAAGTGGAATACCATCGCCATCCATGAACAGCCCCATTTGGATGATCGGGTTTGGTCGGTGTTCTTTTGAGGCACCATACTGCTTAAGACCATCTTCCTGTTCGATTTCGAAGAAATAATTGGTACAGTCATAATAGAGGATGCCCGTATTCCTCTTTGAAATTTTTAGGCTGTTGCAATAGAGAGAAGACTGAATAAAGTCCGTTTCTTTGGAAATTACCTCAAGAGCTCTATACACGTGCTGCAATTCAAAGGTAGGTTGTTCAATAAACTTAGTGGAATGCTGATATGTAGCAAGTTTGGAAGAAGGAAAGATGATTCGTCCGTAAAGGAGTCGTGACAATACAGCATTTAGGTCAAAGGTAAACTTGTATTTCTGGGATATTTCAGCAGAAATCTTATGAAGATTGAGTTCGTGATAAATTTGCTGGAGGAAAAGATAGCCACCGTTAAAGAAGTGCTGCTGACCTTTTGAAATAACTTTAGATGGAGAGTATTTAACGATGACGCCCTATGGAAAGCTTTCCATAGGGCGTCATATGGAAAGTGTTTGACTATGGAAAGCCATAGTCATTTTTCTATAGTATTACGCGGCATTTGATTTCAATTACTTTCCATAGTATTTTTTGCTATTCTTACCTTAGAAAATTTAAGGGGGTAAGAACTATGGAAAAAATCAATATACCATTAGAGAAACTTGTCTATGATGCAACACAATACCTCGCCATGCAGTCCTATTCTGCTGTAACTATCTACAATTACAATCGCATTTGGCGACATCTTCTGAAGTATGCCAATGAAAAACACGTAGAATACTTTACTATGGAATTTGGTCTGGAATTTCTTTTCAACTTCGAAAAAATCAAAAGCATTACCATGCCTTCAAAACTAGAAAAGAGCAAGCTGCGAATTATAAAAGTTTTAAATGACCTGTTAAATGGTATTGAACCAAAAAGGCATTATTGTTGCACACCTGTCAGAATACCCATTTCTTTTATTGAAGAATCCAATAAATATAAAAGGCATCTGATTGACAAAGGTCAACGGGACAGAACTGTTGAATCCAAACTATTCCGTATCAAAATATTTTTCACATACTTGGAAAAGCAGTCCATATCATTGCAGGCTATTAATTTTGATGTTATATGTGGATTTTACAGGTATCTGTCAAAAAAATATGCCACTAATTACAAAAGCAATATACAGTTTACATTAAGAGATTTTCTTTGCTTTTCTGAAGATAATGGTACGGTAACTGAAGGTACATCGCATTTGACAATGACGATATATAGCAATAAACATGAACGCCTCCCGTCCACATACAACTGTGATGAAATAAACAGCATACTTCAAGCGGTTGATCGTTCTACACGTTACGGCAAGAGGGACTACGCAATTTTAATGCTGGCAGTACAGCTTGGAATGCGTACCGCAGACATATGCCATCTCCAAATAGACTGCATACAATGGAATACTAACACCATTACCTTCCGTCAGCAGAAAACATACAAGCAAGAAACACTTCCACTTACAGAACTTTTGGTATACGCTCTGGCAGACTATATAAAAAATGCAAGACCCGATACATGTTCAGAATTACTTTTTGTTTATTTGGGTGCGAATTCGGGGCATGGTTATACCAGTTCATCCTTATATGCCATAGTTAATAAATATATGAAAAAGGCTGATGTCAGTACTTCCGGAAAACGTCATGGTCTTCATACAATGCGGCATAGCCTTGCCTCATCGCTTTTAAAAGAAGGTACACCGTTACCTGTTATAACCGGAGTTCTTGGGCACAGCAATACAGAAATAACAAAAAGATACCTATGGATGGATACTGAGCAGCTCCGCTTATTAGCATTGGAGGTGCCGTATGAAAAGTGAGATACAACCTATATATTTTGAAGATGGTGCCTTCAAAGATTTATTCCTTGGTTTCATTTCATATAAACGCAGTTGCGGACTGAAGTATGGGGATTCTTGTGAATACGTACTACGGACCATTAATAAAAAGCTGAACGGCTGCAATCTGGACGAGCCAAAATTGACACAGGAATTGGTGAATGAACTCGTTGAGAAACGCCCATGCGAAAAGTATTCCACACAATCACGAAGAATTACTCTGTTACGCCAATTTGCCCTATATCTTACTAACCATGGAGTCGAAGCTTATGTCTATCCGGAAAGAAGCATTCATACGGAAGAAACCACATTTGTACCACATATCTTCAGCGATTCGGAGATGGAAGCGATTTTCAAAGTTGCGGACAACCTTCCATCTATTAAGCACTATCCCTGTTATCAAATGGTGTATCCAGTTCTTGTTCGTATGCTGTATTCTTGTGGGCTCAGGGTATCTGAGGCATTATACTTAAGACTTAAAGATGTCGATTTGGAAAAGGGCACCCTATATATTGATAAATCCAAAAACTCAAAAAGTCGCATTGTGCCCATGTCAGCTTCCATGACCGTGGTTTGCCAAAGATATATTTGCATTCGTTTTGGGAATTCTATGCCAGAACCAGAAAGATACTTATTTGAAGCGCCTGATGGCGGTCACTATAGTAGGGGTTCGGTTCGCAGCAAGATTCAGAAGATATTCAAAGAAGCTGACATAGCTCGATTATCCAACGGACTGTATCCTCGTATCCATGACCTTCGCCACACCCAAGCTGTAAAAGCGTTGGAGAAAATGCAGGAATCTGGAATGGATCTTTACTGTTCACTACCACTTATCTCAGCATATCTTGGACATAAAGGAATTCGTGAAACTGAACGATATCTCAGGCTCCCGCAGTTCCGACTGGAAGAAATAGCGCAGTCAAGCAAAAAGCTCATTGAGGGAATGATACCGGAGGTGCAGTGGGATGAAGAAAGCTGAATTTTCGGATCAACTGACAAATTTCTTTGGAAAGTACCTAACACTGCAACGAGGATTAAGTAACAATTCCATAGCTTCTTATAGCGATGCCTTTATACTTTTCTTCCGGTATTGCCACGATATTTACGGCATTCATGCAGAGCGTATAACGTTTTCTCGTATCAATAAAGAAATAATCATTGGATACTGCATGTGGTTAGAGAATGAAAGAGGCTGCAGCATAAAAACCCGAAATCTTCGATTAACAGCAATCCATTCATTTTTAAGATACGTTCAGATTAATCAGCCGGAACACGCCGCACTATGCCGTGATATATTAAACATACCCATGAAAAAATGTGATAAAAAGCCACCAGTACATCTTTCGGATGAAGAAATAAAAATGCTGTTTGCCGAACCTGACATCCATACAAAAGAAGGTATCCGCGATCTTGCCATCATGACCGTGCTGTATGATACGGGTGCGAGGGTCAGCGAACTTACTATGTTGAAAATTGGAGAGATAAACATGCATAAGCCGTCAACTGTGAGGATTATTGGGAAAGGAAATAAGATGCGCCTTGTCCCGGTATCCCAAGAAACTGCAAATATTATCAGGGTTTATATTAAATCCAATAAGATTGACCCATCACAAAAGGAATCTTATCTTTTTTCAAATAGTAATGGGAACCATCTCACAAGGCCAGGAATCAATTACATCCTAAATAAGTATGTTGTACTGGCACGGGAGCATAATCCTGGATACTTTAGCGTCGGAGTTACGGCCCATGTCATAAGGCATTCCAAGGCAACCCATTTGCTACTCAGTGAAGTGAATTTGATCTATATCCGCGATTTCTTAGGACATTCATCCGTCGTTACAACTGAACATTATTATGGAAAGCAAGTAATTATGGAAAGCAAAGACCAAAACACGTTGACTTTATAGGATTTACAATTGCCTTTCTTGTCATAACAACTAATACTTTTCTTAGGGCGCAGTGCGTCACTAACAGAA
>JBAQLX010000585.1:0-1810 GCA_049302315.1 Desulfosporosinus sp. | reverse complement strand
GTCAATTACAATGGGCTTAATCTCTTTCGAACCATCGGCATTTTCAATTTCAACTGTTATTTTCATCTTCATACTCAGATAACCTCCGTCAAGATATAGCTCTGAGTAGCATCATATTGTATTATAGCTAGGTTGCTCAGTCATTAATTGGCATTAGTGTTAGTAATTGGTTAATCTATTCCGCACAGGTCGAAAAAGTTTATCCCTGTAAGAATTCTAAATAGACTTATGATTGTGATTGAATAAGTAGTTGATTATCGATGATATGTATGTAAGGAATTTTAAAAAATGGACCTACAACCGTTTTGTGCCGTATAAAGTTAACCGATGTACCACAATGTATGAGAAAAGTGGGTGTTGGCAATGGCTGAATATTTATTTCAAGGCACTCTCGATAATACAGTTCATGACATATCATATGAGCAAATCAAACAACTATATGAGGATAACCGGCGTGAGGAAGCAGAAGGAAGGCGCATTACGCAATCGTCTTATCGGGGTGAGAACTACTATACGGATAAGAACTTACAAGAAGAATTTGACAAGGAATTTTTGTATAGGGATCCGTTAACTGCGGGGATGCGTGTTCAGTATCCCCATGGCGTGATAATACAGCAATCTCAAAGACGCAATTTCTATAGGGGCGAAAATCAACAATATGAGTCATCCGTGCCATCGCTATTAAGAACGCTCAATAACCCAGAGAATGGGTATTCTACACGAAAAGAAAAAGAGTTATACCGCATAGTTGCTGATATGCGTATCGCAGAGTTTGCGATGCTATTAAAAAAGTTCGAACATATTAATACCTGGAATATATGCGACATCTTATATGACGTTTTGGCGCAGCATTACGGATTAGAAACCGGATGGCTTGATATAACGAGTAATTTCGATGTTGCATTATTTTTCGCTACTTGTACGTTTGATAATGGAAAATGGAGACCTTTAAACAAATCTGATACTGAAAAGGATGAAAAGACAAAATATGGGATGATATTTCATATGCCCAGTAATCGTATGCCGATGAGATGGTCAATGAGTATTGAAAAATTCAGTGATTGCGGAGATGTTAAGGGCGAAAATGAAAAAGGTGAAAGACAGTACGAATTATTGAACCATCCGAAATTTTATGAAAAGCATGATAATCTTATATACCCCATAGGGTTTCAGCCATTTATGCGTTGCTCCATGCAGGATGGGTATGGCATCTATATGAGAAAGGCACAACCGCTTCAAGATGATATAGGTTTTCAAAAACTTAGATTTAGACACAGTGAAGAACTATCAAAAAGAATGTTTAAGGAAATGGATGGCGGAAAAGCAATTTATCCTCATGAAGGATTAACTCAAGCGCAGTTCATTATTGATGAAATAAAAAAATCAACGGTATTTTCAAAAGTTGCATTTTATTATGCTCTAAAAAAGAACCATTATTATCGTATAGCTGATGAAGAACAGTGTTTAAAAGACCTTGGCAGTTTTAAAGTTAAAGTAGGAAAAGCTGATAAGTCAATTGAAATAATAGATAGGAATCCATGGAAAATCAGCAGCGGAAGACGAAAAAAGATAGATGCCATCTATCAAGACTTTTCCGCAGAAAGAGTATATGGAATTTGCATATTAGAGCGTAAGACAATCCCTGGAGGAGCGGGGATGTTTGAACCTTGGATGCAATTAGAATACGAAGATTCCCCGGGTGCTGTAGATTATGAACCAAGAAAAATGATAGGCTGTTCAAATCTTTGGACACGGGATTATATGAATATCCTAGCCCGAGTTTCGCAGTTAGCATAGCGAATAATCTATA
>JBAQLX010000584.1:0-16112 GCA_049302315.1 Desulfosporosinus sp. | reverse complement strand
AGGGTTTCGCCGAAGCCGCACGTCCCAAAAGGAATTCTTAGCGGCGAAGTCGGAGTCTACCCCCACCGAAGCAGAATAAGGTGTACCTCTCCCACTTGTAGAAGTGGGAGTCTTACGATTGGATAATTTTGAATTAATTTGAAGGAGGAATCCAAATGTCAAATCAAGTAAAAAAAATGCCGCAACCTAACGGTGGAATCAAATGCTATGTTAACACTTGTCATTTTTATGGTTCAGGCGATCATTGTCATGCTGACAAGATCGAAGTACAATCTCCTAACGCCAGTACCTCTGAAATGACAGACTGTGCGACCTATCTCTCTTTAAACGTCTTGAATTATTAAGGGCAGGTTATCCATATACCTCTAAGCTTTGGGTTTTGCCTACTGAAAGTTGCGTAACTAACCAATTATCAGACCCCATATATTGTGTAACTATGACTTTTACACAAACAGAGAATTTAAGGGGGTGTCACAAAACTTGTATTCAAGTTTGTTACACTCCTACTTCATTTGCAAACTCTAGATTATGGGCGGAATGTTCACCATTTCTTGGTAACGATCACCCCCGATAATATTGCTATCTTATAACCGCTTCAAGCATCATTGCTTAATGAGTTAAGCTTTTCCGATTCTTTTCTCCGGTCTTTTTATTTTCTCCGCTTGGGTGCGAAGATAAGAAGGTATTCGCTCTGTTGACCTAGAAATATAAAGAGAAAACAAAATTTCGAAGAGCGTTGATTTTAGAAAAGTGACCGTATGCAGAGCATTTATTCCTGGATTAGTGTCCGGAAAGCATAAGGAGATGTTTAGGTTTTGGTACTTGCGATACAGACTACTACCGTTATGGTCAGTCAGGATTGGTGTAAGAAGTGCGGAATATGCATAGCATTTTGTCCTAATAAAGTGCTGGAAAACGATGAATCCGGGAGGGTTGTGGTTGCCAAACCAGATCAATGCATAGCCTGTAAGATTTGTGAACGGCTTTGCCCTGACTTTGCCATCAATATTGAGGTGACTAAAGATGCCTAAAGCTAGATTAATGCAAGGAAATGAAGCCGCAGCCGAAGGGGCTCTGGCGGCCGGGGTTCTTTTTTTCGCAGGATATCCAATCACTCCTTCTACGGAAATAGCGGAAATAATGGCCAAGAGACTGCCTTCTATCGGTGGTACTTTTATCCAAATGGAAGACGAAATAGGGAGTATGGCAGCCATTATCGGGGCCTCCTTAACCGGACTTAAAACCATGACCGCAACCAGCGGGCCAGGATTTTCTCTTAAACAGGAAAATCTGGGGTATGCCATAGCTACGGAAGTTCCTTGTGTCGTGGTCAATGTGCAAAGAGGAGGACCAAGCACTGGATTACCAACGTCCCCCTCCCAAGCTGACGTTATGCAAGCGCGGTGGGGTACCCATGGCGACCATCCGATCATCGTTTTAACACCGTCCTCAGTACAGGAGTGTTATGAACTTACAGTAATAGCCTTTAATTTTGCCGAGGAGTTTCGAATTCCCGTTATTTTGCTCATGGATGAAGTGATTGGTCATTTGCGGGAAAAAGTTGTCTTACCCCAGGAATTAACCATCGTTAACCGGAAAAAGCCGACTGTACCGCCTGACGAATATATCCCTTATGAAAACAATGCGAGCATGATCCCCGCCATGGCGAACATTGGCGACGGTTATCGCTACCATGTAACTGGGTTAACTCATGATGAAAAGGGCTTGCCAACAGGGAACCCGGAAGTGATAAAAAAGTTTATGCAGCGTTTAACCCAGAAGCTAAATCCTTATTTAGATCGGATCCTATTAATCGAAGAGGTACAGACTGACGATGCGGAACTGATCGTGGTAGCTTACGGCTGTGCCGCCCGATCAGCCTTGGAGGCGGTGCAGATTGCCCGCAGCGAAGGCCTAAAGATTGGACTCTTTCGCCCCATCACGATTTGGCCTTTTCCGCAAAAACAGCTGGCGAAATATGCTGACTGTAAGTACTTGGTTGTGGAGATGAACAGTGGTCAATTAGTCGGCGAAATTGAAAGAATCTTTGGCTATCAAGCAGTCGAACGCCTGAACCGCATGGATGGAGAATTAATAACTCCCCAGGAAATTTTGGACAGAATAAGGAAGGTTATCCAAAATGTTTAGTGATCTAGCTCAATATTTCCGGACCGAGACTTTACCGCATATCTGGTGCCCGGGTTGTGGTCTGGGAACCATCACGGCAGCTATCGTCCGGGCTATCAAATCGTTGCAGCTTGACCAAAATAAGGTAACCCTTGTTTCAGGAATTGGCTGTTCCTCTCGCCTGCCTGGCTATTTGGACTTTAACACTCTTCATACAACCCATGGCAGAGCGTTACCATTTGCCACTGGAATTAAGGCTGCTCGCCCGGAGTTGGCTGTCTTCGTCATCATGGGAGATGGAGATTCAGCTGCCATTGGCGGCAATCATTTGATTCATGCCGCCAGGCGCAATATTGATCTAACAGCCATAGTCATAAATAATAGCATTTACGGTATGACGGGTGGTCAGACCTCCCCCTTAACCCCCCTTGACAAACGGGGAACAACCTCTCCTTTTGGCAACCTAGAGAGACCCTTTCAAATTATGGAGTTGGTTAAAGCAGCCGGCGCTACTTATGGAGCTAGAGCCACGGCTTACCATAATCAGCTCCTCACGGAACTAATTATAGATGCCTATAACAATCCAGGTTTCTCACTTGTGGAGGCTATTTCCCAGTGTCCTGTTTCCTATGGACGCCGCAATGAATTTAAAACCCCATCTGATATGCTGCTCTGGCAAAAGGAGCACGCCTTCAAAGCTGGGCAACAGGCTGTTGATGAAGAAGATTTCCAGATCGGCGAAATTTTCAAACTACAGGCGCCGGAGTATACGCGAGAATACGAGAAACTAAGACAGAAATTAAGGGAGGGCAGTTTCCATGGCTAAACAAGAATTTCTGTTAACCGGAACGGGCGGACAAGGCCTGATTTTAGCTGCGATAATGTTAGCTCAGGCCGGAATTAATGCCGGCCAAAATGTTGCTCAGAGTCAAAGCTATGGCCCCGAGGCCAGGGGAGGTATCTGTCGGGCTGAAGTCATCATCAGCAACGAAGCGATTCATTACCCTAAAGTCGAAAACCCCGACTTTGTCTTAACCCTCAGTCAAGAAGCCTATATTAAGTACGGCTTGCATCTTCATGAAGATGCAAGCCTGATTGTGGATAATTCCCAGGTTACAGAAGTTACGCCGCGTAGTGTTAATTTTTATGCTCTGCCGATCACTAAAACTGCCCGCACTCAATTTGGTTCCGAAGAAGGCGCTAATCTAGTGGCTTTGGGGATTGTGGCTTCATTAAGTGGTATAATTTCTTTGGATAATATTTTGCAGGTTGCTCAGCAATGGGCTCCTCAAGGTACGGCGGAACGAAACATCAAAGCTTTGGCATTAGGATGGCAAATGGGAATGGAAGCAAACAATGCAAAAAAAGCGATATAGTACCTTTAATGAACAGTTGCGTGAAAGGTTCGGAGGAAAAATAGTTAAGATCTCCTTGGATGCCGGATTTACATGCCCTAACCGGGATGGGACGCTGGGAATAGGCGGATGTGTCTACTGCAGCGAACGGGGTTCCGGGGATTTTGCCGGAGATCAGAGGTTATCCATTCCGGATCAGTTTATTGCCGTGAAGGAACGGCTGAAGCATAAATGGTCCACTGCACAGTATATCGTTTATTTTCAAGCGTATACCAATACCTACGCTCCGATTAAACACTTGCGTGAGGTCTATGAAGTGGCCTTGGCGGAGGAAAACGTCGTCGGGCTATCCATCTCAACAAGGCCGGACTGCCTGCCGGAGGATGTGCTTGATTATCTTGAGGAGCTGAACCAGAGAACCTATCTTTGGGTCGAACTGGGGTTGCAAAGCATTCATGACAGAACCATGGCATGGATTGGCAGGGGGCATGACTATGCCCAATTTCTCAAGGGTCTTGAGCAGTTGCAGGCCAGAGGAATACGGGTTTGTGCTCATATTATCCTTGGACTGCCTGGAGAAACGAAAGCGGAGATGATGGAAACCGCGCAAGCAGTTGCTCAGCTGCCGTTACAAGGAATAAAAATTCATTTGCTCCATGTGTTAAGGGGAACCCCTTTGGCGACCATTTATCAGCACGTGCCTTTTGATCTTCTGACGAAAGAAGAGTATGTTTCGCTTGTCGTCGATATTTTAGAGATCCTGCCGCCTGAGGTGGTTATCCATCGCTTAACAGGTGACGGTCCGCCAGATGATCTCATTGGACCTCTCTGGAGCCGTAAAAAATGGGAGGTTCTCAATGCTATCGATGCTGAGTTAGAACGGCGAGATTCATGGCAAGGAAAAAAGGCGGAGCGCTCATAGTCAACACTCGAAACCCTATCAGATACTTGTGTGCTGTTAGGGATTTAATTTATCCCTCTTTGTTTTCCTGGCTTGGCTGCGGAGCCAAACTATTATTTCCTCCGTCTCGGGAATCTTAGCCAACTGCCACTGCCAATTTCCTTGGATTGTGCCTGGGGCATTCATTCTGGCTTCCTCACCCAACCCTAAAATATCTTGCAGCGGTAGGATAACCCACGCCGCTTGGCTCAAATATACTTCTTCGATCATTTTACGGCATTTTTGTTGGTTGATTATAGTTTGGTTCAGCCGATTTTTGATCAGGGTTTTCCCATCGGTCAGATAATCCTTTTCATACCAGCCTAATAAGGTGTTATTATCATGGGTTCCCGTATAATAGACAAAATTAGTTCCCTCAGCCGTTATTTCTGGCAAAGGCGTAAATTGAAGCACCTTGATTCCGGGAAATCCGAAAAGCTGTTTTAAAACATTGACTTCCGTAGTTATGAAACCTAAGTCCTCCATAATCAAGGGGAATTTTCCAAACGTTTCCAGCATGCTTTCGAAGAATCGTTTCCCTGGACCTTTGAGCCAACGACCCTTTTCGGCCGTCTCTTCTCGGGCATCGACCTCCCAATAGGCTTCAAACCCCCGGAAATGATCCAAACGAAGGTAGTCAAATAATTCCAAGCCCATCTGGATGCGCTTTTTCCACCAATCATACTGAGTATCGGCCAAGGCCTGCCAGTTATAGATCGGATTCCCCCATAACTGGCCGGTCTTGCTAAAATAGTCCGGAGGTACACCTGCAGTTTTAGTCGGTCTACCCTGCTCATCAAGGACGAACAAGCCGCGGTTCACCCAGACATCACAGCTGTCGGCGGCGACAAAATGGGGTAAATCTCCGATTATTTGAACTCCTTTAGCTTTGGCATAAGTTTTGAGTTTAGCCCATTCATAGAAAAAAGTGTACTGTAAGAATTCAAGGAAACCCATCTCTTCGCGGAGAAGCGCCCTATACTCGGCTAACTTTTTTGGCTCACGGGAAGCAATCTCCGGCGCCCAATCATACCAGGGAACATCTCCGAAATGAGCCTTTAGGGCCCTGAAGAGAATGTAATCATTGAGCCATGCTTGATTATGAGTTTTAAATTTTGAGAAGTTCTCCTGCGAAAGATAGGTTGATTGTGCAGAAACCGCAGAACTGGGTGAGTTGTCTTCAAGCTGCTCCAGAAATTTCTGATAAGCTGCGGAGAGTAAATTACCTTTCAAATCTTTATAGGCAAGGAATAATAAACTTTTCCGTAAGCCTAAACTCCTGACCTCTTCAAATTTTTTACGTGTCTCTTCTAAATTTAATAATCCCTCCCCGATCAAGTGGTCGAGACTGATAAACACCGTGTTTCCCGCAAAAACCGATTCACTTTGATAAGGACAATCCTCTGCTCCCGCCGGGTTCAAGGGTAAGACCTGCCACAAGGATTGACCGGAATTAGCCAGAAAATCCACAAAATCGTAAGCTTCTGTTCCTAAATCTCCAAGGCCCCAAGCAGAAGGCAAGGAACTGATATGTAATAATACCCCGCACGAACGCTCAAGTTGCAAATCATGAGGAGGCTTATCTTTGAAGAAAAGCGCTCTTCCCTCCAGCGGACTTATGGGTATGGCCCTAAATGTTTCCGGCGGAAGCCTATCCCCATTTATTAAGTCCACTCCAAACGAGGAGGATTGGATCATTGTGCTCAGATCCACAGTTTTTGTTTCCTCGCTGTGACGATTAATCAAAATAATGATTCCCTCATCGTTCCCTGCCCGCGCAAAACCATAAACATCCGGTTCAAAGAAAAAGGACTGAAAATCACCCGTCTGCAGCGCCTCATATTCAGCGCGCAGGCGAAGAATCCGGCGGTACCAGGCCATGATTTCTCCGTCTTCCTTACCCCACGGATAGGTCCCCCGATTATAAGGGTCGGCATACCCTTCCACACCTGCTTCATCACCATAGTAAATACAAGGAACTCCGGGAAATGTCATTTGCACCAAACTTAAGAGCTTGAGCCTTTGGACAGCCAATTGCCGGGCATTAGGGGAAAGTCGAAAGCTCCTTCTCGCCGTTACGGTCAAACTCTGTTCCGCCGGAGCATTTCCTAAAAGCGTCAAAATTCGGATCGTATCATGACTCCCGATTAAATTCATGGCGGCTAAGAAATTTTCATGGGGATAATTTTCATATAAGCTCATGACCTCCTGATGAACGACCCGAGAATCACTTTGTCCAAGAATAAAACGCAAAAAACTGGCGCGCAAAGGATAGTTCGTCGTCGAATCCAGTTCATCCCCCGAAAAATAGGCGCGCTGTTGATTATAGCTTATTTTATTTGAAGCGTCTTCCCACACTTCCCCGATCAGAACAGCATTGGGATGAACGCTCTTCATCGCTTGCCGAAGTTCCTGAATGAACTCATCAGGAAGTTCATCGGCAACATCCAGGCGCCAACCTGCAACCCCAAGGTTTTGCCACTTCTGAATGACACTATCCGCCGAGCCATAGATAAACTGTCTGTAGGAAGGGTTCATTTCGTCCACTTCCGGAAGGGAATCAACCCCCCACCAACAGGCATACTCCTGACAGTTCGGCTTAAACTTATACCAGGTAAAATAAGGGGAATCAGTCGATTGATAAGCCCCCACACTCGGATAATTGTTATATCTGTTGAAATAGATACTGTCACTTCCGGTATGACTAAATACTCCATCCAGGATAATTGAGATCCCGTACTGTTGGGCAGCGACGATCAATTGCTCAAAAACCGCATCATCTCCGAACAGCGGATCAATCCGAAGATAATCGGCCGTGTCATATTTGTGATTACTCGCCGCCTCGAAAATAGGATTAAAGTAAAGAATGCTAATGCCTAACTCTTGGAAGTAGGGTAACTTGGCAAGCACTCCCCGCAGAGTTCCGCCAAAAAAATCCCAATCGGTGACTCTGCCCTGTTCGTCCTTAATATAGAGCGGCGGATCAGACCAATTGGCATGCAACAGAACGTTCTTCCTAGGAAAGCAGGTGAACCCGTTTGTCTGATCATTGAAAAATCGATCGACAAAAACTTGATATATCACCCCTCGCTTATACCATTCGGGGACTGCTACCTGCTTATGAACTGTTATTTGGTAAAAAGGCGGTTCTTGTTCATAGAGACTGCCCTCTCCGCCTAGTCTCTTAATGTTATTTCCATAGAACAAAGTTTGAGATCCTACCCGAATCACAAAATAGTACCAGATTAGTCCGGGGGTGTTGGGTACTTCGTATTCTACCTCATATAATTCTCGTAATTCTCGGTTATCAGAACTTTCAAGGGGTTTTGGCTCAGCATTTGAAGCAGAACCAGAACTTCTCCTCTCCAGAGTTTTATGCATGACAAGAGTTATTTGCGGCTGGTCCTTTTCCCAAAGACGAAAATAACAAGCTTCAACGGGAACTTCTGAAAACGTGCTCAAACGGAAGGTTATCCGCTGTCCACACGTAACCGCGCCAAATGGTTCACGGTATAACAAATCATGAGAATCATGATAGGCCTTTAACTTTACTATCATAATAAAGACTCATAGATTTTGATGTAAGCATTGGCGGATCTTTCCCAACTGAAATCACTCGTTAAAGCATGCTGCCGTATCCTATTCCATACCGGCTTGTTTTCATAGTAGATTCTCACGGCACGTTGCACCGCGAACAACAATTCGTGAGCATTATAATTGACAAAACTAAATCCATTGCCTGAACCGGTCAGTTCATCATAATTCATGACTGTATCCTTTAATCCTCCGGTTTCCCGGACGATCGGAACTGTCCCATAGCGCATGGCGATCATCTGAGAAATACCGCAGGGTTCAAAACGCGATGGCATTAAGGACATGTCCGCCCCTCCATAAATTTCATGGGCGAGTTTATCCGAGAATTCTAATTTTAGCGCCAGTTTTTCAGGATATTTTGCAGCGAAATAACGCAACATTTCTTCATAGCGCTGCTCTCCTGTTCCGAGGATAACCAGCTGAACATCCAGCTCCAGCATTTCTTCCAGCACGTGCGCCAATAAATCCATGCCTTTCTGATCTACGAGCCGGGATACCATCCCCAGTACTGCTCTGTTTCCTCGCACCGGAAGTCCCATAATCCTCTGCAAGTGCTTTTTATTTGTTTTTTTAGCACGAGGAAAATTGCTATATGGCATGACCAGATTGGGGTCCGTCATCGGATCATAAACCTCATAGTCAATGCCATTAAGGATGCCCATGAGAAATTTACTTCTTTTTCTCAAGAACCCATCAAGTTTTTCCCCGTAATAAGGATTTTTGATCTCCTCCGCATACGTCGGACTTACCGTCGTAATCCGGTCTGCATAGAGCAGAGCCGCCTTCATGAAATTGACCGCGCCATAAAATTCCAAGGTATTTTCCGTAAAATACTCCATGCCGAGCCCCACGATATCGCTAAGGACTTCCTTGGCGAAAATCCCCTGATATTCCAGGTTATGAATCGTAACTACAGTTTTTAGCGGATAATAAAGGGGCTCCCGGCTATAAAACTCCTTAAGCATCAGTGGGATTAAAGCCGTATGCCAATCATGACAATGGATAATATCTGGTTTAAAGCCTGGTATGTGCATTAAACTTTCCAGAGCAGCTCTGGAAAAAAAAACAAAACGCTCTGCATCATCGAATTCCCCAAAAACACGCGGGCGCGCAAAGTAATATTCATTGTCAATGAAATAATAATGAACTCCCTGATAAATCATTTCCTCCAAACCGCAAGATTGTTGACGCCAAGCGACTCGAACATTGAAATGGGCCAAATGCTTAAACTGTTTTTGAAAATTCTCGGAAATAATACCGTACTTCGGTATAATGACCCGGACATCCACACCTTGTTTATGCAAGAAGGCAGGTAATGAACCTATTACTTCCCCCAAGCCACCAGTTTTTACAAAAGGATCCGCTTCTGCAGCCACAAAAACAATTTTCATACTCTCCCACCTTTCCAAGTCTAGATTACTGATCTTTTGAGGACAACCAGAGGATTATTTAAACTCCCTTTCAAGACATTTTCTCCGTTAACCTTGACCGCTTTATCAAGAATTGCATAGTCCGTTTGAGCATGGGCATGAATATGGCATTTCGGCATGATTATGCTATTTCTGATTATACACCCTTGCTCAATAATCACATCTCGAAAAACAATCGAATTGACAACTTCTCCTGAGATAGAGCACCCACTAGCAATCAATGAGTTGCTGACTTTGGCGTGGGAAGTGTATTTAGTGGGGGGGTTGTCCTTGATCTTGGTGTGGATATGATCTGCTCCCGACCATAATTTTCCCCGAACTTCCAGGTCCAGAAGATCCATACTTCTCTTAAAGTAATCCTTAAGCGTGCGAATCGTCCCAATCAACGAACAAGTTGGACTACCGTAGATTTTGAGGACTTCCAGATTTGAAGTAAATATATCTATTAAGTCAATACAGCCAATGAAACTATACTTCTCCACAATATCCAATAAAATCTCGCGCCGAATTATCAATATATTTACAAAATGTGAGTGACTAGGCTTTGCCCCTGCGAGACCCTTTTGGTCTATAATCTTCGTAACTTTTTGATCCTCATCCAGCTCAAGTAACCTCTCCTGGCTCGGATCATCCAAGTCAGCGCCCTCTTGATAAATCAAGGTCACGTCGGCCTGCTTGTCGTCATGAAATTCCAGCGCATTCTTAAAATTTATATTAAACACTTGATCACCGCTGCTAATGATCACATTTTCTGCAAAATCTTTCTGCAAATACTCTATATTATTATGTAAATCTTTAACACAAAACGTATGATTGTTTTCTAACAAACCATGGATGTCTCCTGGCAAAATAAACAACCCGCCATTTTTCCTATCCAGAAACCAGGCTTTACCAGCTCCCAAATGATCGAGCAGCGGTCTGCAATGGTATGGCGTAACCACTCCAATCGTCTTGATCCCTGAATTAACCATGCTGGATAACGCGAAATCGAGAATCCGATATCTTCCCCCGAAAGGAACTGCAGCTATTGGCCTTTTCAGGGTAAGCCCTTGTAAGTTGTCTGTTGCGTTATTAGCATAAATAATCCCTGCATTGTTCGCCATCGTTGCTCCCGCCTTTCAAATCGCCCGGATTCTGTAGACATTCTTACCTTCTTCGATAACAGAACCTTCAGGAAGTAGATGATGATCCTCAATAACCGTAATCCCTTCTTGATCAGGAACAATTTTCCCCGCAGTGCCAACTTGACAATGACTCATAATTTCTGCGTTTTCCCCAACAATCGTCTTGTGAATGACACATCCAGCGTGAACTTTTGCATAAGGCAACAAAATTGAATCCTTAATTTCTACATCTTTTCCCACATAAACCCCAGGCGCCAGGATTGAATTCGTCACCTTACCCTGAACAATACACCCGTTACAAATCAGACTGTTTTCAATTTCTGCTGCAGATCCCACAAAGTGGGGGGGTAAAATATCCTCATTCGAGAAGATTCGAAACTTTGGATCGAAAACATTAAGGAAGTGGTCCTCTCTTAAGGACTCCATATTGGCCTGATAATAGCTTTCAATAGTACCGACGTCTCGCCAATAACCCTGAAAATCATAGGCATAGACTTGTTTTGTTTGTTTGAGTTGCTGGGGAATGATGTTTTTCCCAAAGTCATGCTGAGACTGATAGTTTACCGCATCGGCAATTAACGCCTGTTTGAGTGTTGACCAGTTGAAAATATAGACTCCCATGGAAGCAAGATTACTATCCGGTTGAGCTGGTTTTTCTGTAAACCTGGTAATTCTAGCATCCTCTTCAACTGTTAAGATACCAAACCGAGAAGCTTCTTCCCAAGGAACTTCGACCGTAGCAAGGGTTATTGCCGAATTTTTCTCTATATGAAACTTTAACATAAGGGAATAATCCATTTTATAGACATGATCCCCTGAGAGAATAATCACATACTCCGGATCATAAAAATCAATAAATTCATAATTTTGGTATACGGCATCCGCTGTACCGTTATACCAACTTCCCTCCGCATCCCCAAGAAAAGGGGGAAGAACATGTACTCCGCCAAAAGGATTATTTAAATCCCAGGCCGAACCTAAACGAATATATGAATTAAGCAGAAAAGGCTTATATTGGATAAGAATACCGACCGTGTGAATGTTGGAATTTGTGCAATTACTCAAACTAAAGTCGATGATTCTATACTTGCCACAAAAGGAAACTGCCGGTTTAGCCCGATTGCGAGTTAAGCCACCCAGTCGGCTTCCTTGTCCGCCTGCTAAAAGTAGCGCCACACACTCCTGCTTTTTCAACTTAGTTCACCTTCTTTACAAAGATTAAACCTGTCCTGCAACCATTTAACAAGGAATAATCTTATTAATGGTCCGGTATCTGATTTTCCAGATCCAATCGGCATATTCTCTAATTGTCCTGTCACTTGAGAATCTTCCTGAATTGGCTATATTGATTAAGGAAATCTTGTTCCATTCTTTTTGATTCAGATACAGTGTTTGCAGCTTGTCATACATTTCAAGATAAGTATGAAAATCTTTTAAAACAAAGAATTCATCGTTATAGAGCAACAGAGAATCGAATAAAACTTTGAACTCTTCCCCCATATTATCGAAAAACCCACTGTTTAATTGATCCACACACGTTTGAATATCAGGGTTGATTTGGCATTCTTCCCATGATTTATACCCGCCTTTTTGAGTGTAGTTTATAACTTGTTCGGCTGTCAACCCAAAGATGAAGATATTATCCTCACCCACCGCCTCCTTAATTTCGACATTGGCTCCATCCAAGGTTCCCAAGGTTAGGGCTCCATTCATCATGAATTTCATATTTCCGGTCCCCGAAGCCTCTTTACTGGCGGTAGATATCTGTTCACTAATGTCTGCCGCAGGATAAATCAACTCTCCTTGGGAGACATTAAAATTCTCAATAAAAACGACCTTCAGTTTTTGATTAACCTTAGGATCACGCTCTATTTTCCGACTTAAAGCAATAATCAGCTTAATCACGATTTTTGCATAATAATAGCTTGGGGCCGCTTTTCCCCCGAAGATAAAGGTATGGGAACCTGTCAATGACTCCGGATCGTTTATTGCCTTATTGTATAGATGCATGATCTTCAGCACATTAAGCAATTGCCTCTTATAGGCATGGATTCTCTTCACTTGAACATCAAAGATGGACAAAGGGTCAATGATCAGACCCTGTTTTGCCTTGACCCTCTCGGCTAAGCGGCATTTGTTTTCGTACTTCACTTTCGCGAGTTGTTCTAAAAAACTGTGATCGTCCTTGTAGACTTGAAGTTTTTTAAGTTCTCCCGCCTCTTCCTTCCAGGCTGGTCCTATCGCCTCAGTGATCAGGCCGGCAAGTTTAGGATTTGCGGCTAACAGAAATCTCCTGTGATTAACACCATTTGTTTTATTATTAAATTTATAACCAAAAATACGATAATAATCTTTAAAGATCTCCTCCTTAAGAATCTTGGTGTGTAATTGCGCAACCCCATTCACTGACGAGCTCCCGATAACCGCCAAATGGGCCATCCTGACATACCCATCTTTGATAATCTGAGTGTTGCGAATCACTTCCCAACTCTCTGTGTTGCGAATCCCATCCTTATCACTCATATAGCGTGCTCTTATATCTTCCTTAAATCTTCGATCAATTTCCTCAATAATCTGGTAAATCCTAGGTAAAAGGTTCTTGACCAGATCAATCGGCCATTTTTCCATGGCTTCAGACATGATAGTATGATTTGTAAAGGATACGGTATTCACTGTGATATTCCAGGCCTCATCCCATCCCATTCCTTCGTCGTCAATTAAGATGCGCATCAGCTCAGGGATACACAAAACTGGATGAGTATCATTGATATGAACTGAAGCTAATCGCGAGAAGTTATGCAGCGCATCTGTATCGTTCCATTTTTTGTAACTCCGCACGATAGAACCTAACCCCGCAGCAACAAAAAAGTATTCCTGTTTAAGTCTTAACTCTCTTCCAGCGCGACTACTATCGTCAGGATAAAGAATATAGGAAATCGCCTCAACCTCTGATTTATTGCTTGAAGCCTGCTTAAACTCCCCACGATTGAAACTGTCTAAATCCAGTTCGCAAGAGGCCGTTTCTGCACTCCATAACCTTAAGTTATTAATATACGTAAAATTATCATAGCTCATAATGGGGACATCATAGGGTACGGCCAGCACCGTTTCATAGTTCTCGTGGATAAATACTATTTTTCCCTCTCTTTGCTCTGTTCTCACCGACCCTTTAAATTTTACACCAACGGCTTTATCTGGCCTTCGCATTTCCCAGGGATAACTATTTTTCAGCCAATTGTCCGCTACTTCGACCTGTTTGCCGTCCACAATTTTTTGTTCAAACAACCCATACTTATAACGAATCCCATTACCATAGCCCGCAATTCCCAAGAAAGCCATTGAATCGAGGAAACATGCTGCCAATCTTCCTAAACCGCCATTACCCAAGCCCGGATCTACTTCTTGTTCGTATAAATCATCAAGATTAATATCCAACTCCGCCAAACCTTCCCGGACGAGATCCTCTATTTGGAAATTAACCAGATAATTATGCAGCAGCTTACCGATCAGAAACTCCATCGAAAAATAAAAAACATGTTTCCCCTGGGACATGGACTTTCTGTTTATGGCTCGGTAATAACGCATTTTTTCTTTAAGTAAGACGACTAAGGCATTAAATTTATCCCATGGGCTTGCTTCATCCGGGGCAATCCCTTCCCCTTCAAACAACTCCCTCAGATAGGCCTGCTTAAAATTTTCTTTATTTAAAAACATACTTTGTTCCTCCAATACCTAACGATTCAACTTTGGTTTGCTTCGTTCGTATTCCCAATGGATAAACTATTCTCTAATCCAATGGTTTATACCTTCATAAATTATTCGTAATTTATAGCTTTAACCAAATTATTGTCAGAAACTAATATTTTCATCTTGATTTTCCATCAATGTTCTAAATCAATACCTAAAATTAACACCTATACTCTCCTTGATAGAACTTAGCAGTTTTGTTATACTTATGCGGAGTTGTTGTAAAATGTTGTATAATGCCCTTAAATTCACATATATTTAAGCATACTTTAAGGTTTGGAGTCGCATATTCCTGAAGAAACATGTCAACATACCCTCATAACTTAAGAAGGAGAAAGACAGTTATATGAAAACAAAGCGTACTATCCGATTTAAGATGATTCTAGCCTTTATTGGCTTTAACCTCATTTTTGCGTTAATAATTGCTCCCTTTGTGCTGTTCCGGGGACCTTTTGAGTCTCTTAAAGTAATGGCTGTTGGCTCGGTTGCCACCTCACGACATCCCCAAGTTGTGCAGGCTTTTCTGTCCCAGGCTGAAATAGATCGGATTATGAACCTCAATGCTGATAAAGGAATAAACGTCAGCCAACTAATCAATCGCAGCCAAGTAATTTCCGACCCGAGTACGGGAATCACGATTGAAGATATCAAGGGTTCAAGCTTCAAGGGTAAAGTCATGCTGATTAAAGATCCTAAGCGAGTTAAATTAGCTGTTACAAAGGAAATTGGGGTTACCGGAGAACGTGTCAGCGATCTGGTCAAGGATTTTGGAGCTATTGCCGGAATAAATGCCGGCGGTTTCTATGACCCGAACGGTAAAGGAAACGGAGCATTTCCAGACGGTTTAACCATGCATGAAGGACAACTGGTCCACAACAACGTCGGGGACAAGGCTGTCAACATTGTTGGGTTTAATGACCAAGGCAAATTAGTCCTCGGTAAAATGACTGCCCAACAATTAATTGAGCAAAACATGCGCGAAGTTGTTACCTTTGAACCTAACCTTATTGTCGAGGGTAAAGCTGTGATTCAAGGAGATGGCGGTTGGGGTATCGCCCCCCGAACCGGCATTGGACAAATGGCAGATGGAACCGTTATCTTTGTAGTCATCGATGGACGTCAGCCCACGTGGAGTATCGGCGCGAATTTACGTGACCTCATGCATGTCTTTGAAGATTATCATGCAGTAAACGCTGTCAATCTTGATGGTGGTTCTTCCTCTGAACTCGTCTATAACGGCAAAGTCCTGAATCGTCTTTGGAATATTTTTGGTGAACGCTATATTCCTACGGCCTTTGTTGTTACGCCATAAATAATTTTGCCGGAGAAAGGAGCAATCACGCATGAGAAAACTGCGTATCATATTAGTTTGGACCTTAGTTTCACTGTTCTTGCAAGGTGGAGCGTACTACCTCTTAGATAACAAAGTTCAGGAAGTTATGGCCCCATCAGAAGAGCCACCAATCACTGTTAAACTCAAGGCAACTATTCTTGGCGCTGACCTTACAAATATTCAAATATCCTACGCCAAGGATTATTTGGCCTATACAGAGAATGGTACGCTTAAAATCTTCAACCTAATCCAGGGTAAGCAAGTTTTTGAAAAAAAGTCGCCTTCTACTACTGATAAGACATTAGGGGTTATTGCGTACCAATGGCTGCCCGACAGAAATACATTACTCTATTTTTATGCCAGGAAAAATCCAAATGAAGTAACGACCGTCGCCATATACCCCCCTAAAACTACAGTCCAGACCCCCACCCAGAAATCGACTCCTATTGAACCAAATACAGA
>JBAQLX010000583.1:0-5954 GCA_049302315.1 Desulfosporosinus sp. | reverse complement strand
TATGGTGTGTTTATCCAAAATATGATCAATGAAAGTAGTCAGCTGGTAAAAAACAGAGCGGCTTAAAAATATAAAAAAAGAGTCAATTTTCGAAAAGAGCAGTCTTGATAAAAAACTGCTCTTTTTTTAATTTAACTGGTATTTCTATGGTTGAAAAGGAGGAGTATAGAAAACAATTGTCGAAATGAATATTTGATTTGATTTGTTCGAAATTTAACATGTACTAAATGAGGGGGATTCCAGGAAATGCAAAGGCCTATAAGAGTCTTGATAGCAGATGACAACCGGGAATTTGTCGAGATAGTCAAACAATTTATTGAAATGCAAGAAGATATGACCCTAGTTGGGGTAGCGTATCATGGGAATGAAGCTTTGGAACTAATTTCTCAAGAAGAACCTCATGTTGTGCTATTAGACATTATTATGCCCCATCTTGATGGTTTGGGTGTCCTTGAAAAACTTCGAAATTCAGCTAAAAGACCTAAGATCATTATCTTAACAGCATTTGGACAGGAAACAATGACCCAACGTGCCGTAAACCTCGGAGCGAATTACTACATATTAAAACCTTTTGATTTGGACACATTGGGTAAACGAATTCGCCAATTACAAGATGATTTTTCGGAGTCATTTAATGGAGTTCATCAACAAGCAAATACAGGGTCTAACATGAATGTACAATTCTCAAATGGAATCTTGCCACTGACGTCGAAGAATTATGAAGTCGAAGTAACGAAAATGATCCATCAGATGGGGGTACCCGCCCATGTCAAAGGGTACCAGTATTTACGGGATGCTATCGTTTGCGTGGTTCTGGATGTGTCGCTGCTTGGAGCTGTAACCAAAGAGCTTTATCCGATGATCGCTGATAAATATAAAACTACCCCAAGTCGTGTCGAACGCGCAATTCGTCATGCTATAGAGTTGGCTTGGGATCGAGGGAACGTAGATTTCATGAATCGTTATTTCGGTTACACCATTAATGTCGATCGTGGCAAACCAACAAATTCGGAATTTGTGGCGATGGTCGCTGATAAATTGCGTATGTCGATGCTGGAATAAGAATTAGCTCATATCAAGGGATACAGGGTTTTGAAAACAGATTGCAAACATCTCTATGTTGAAAAAACCTGGAGGTGTTTTTGTTATGAAATTATCCCAATTTGAAGCCGGGATTGTAAAGCGATTTTATGCCGAATAGCAAAAAATAATTTACATCTATACGATTAAAGTTTAGAATGGGGTGATGTGGTTCCACAAGTTTTTGGGCAGTTTTTGATGCGGATTGAATGGGGGATTATAGATGAAACGGTTGATGAGCGGTAATGAAGCCGCAGCTCGAGGAGCTTATGAGGCGGGGGTTACAGTTGCCGCAGCATATCCTGGGACACCAAGTACGGAAATAACCGAAGCCATTGCCAAATATGATAATATCTACGCGGAATGGTCACCTAATGAGAAAGTTGCCCTGGAAGTGGCAATCGGAGCCGCTTTTGCCGGAGCCAGAGCAATCTGTGCCATGAAGCATGTGGGCTTGAATGTAGCGGCGGATCCTTTGTTTACAGTATCCTATACCGGCATAAATGGTGGCTTGGTCCTGATGATTGCCGATGATCCAGGAATGCACAGCTCGCAAAATGAACAGGACAGCAGGCACTATGCCCGGGCAGCAAAGGTTCCGATGCTTGAACCTGCCGACAGTCAGGAATGTTTGGATTACGTCAAACAAGCTTTCGAGATCAGCGAGAGCTTCGATTGCCCGGTGATCGTCAGACTATCAACAAGGATTTCACACTCTCAGAGTGCCGTTGAAACAGGAGAGAGGGTTGATTATAAGCTTAAAGCTTATACTAAGGATATTAATAAATATGTCATGATGCCTGACATGGCCAGAAGAAGACATGTTGAAGTAGAAAAAAGAATGCTTGCCTTACATGAGTATTCAGAGACAGCTAACTTAAATACAATAGAATGGGGAAGCAGGAAAATAGGTGTGATTACCAGTGGCATAGCATATCAATATGCCAAAGAAGCTTTAGGTGATGTTTCCTATTTGAAAATCGGGATGGTTTATCCAATGCCTGAAAAACTTATTGCCAGGTTTGCCTCTGAAGTGGAAATACTTTACGTCGTTGAAGAATTGGAGCCGTTTATGGAGAACGAAATCAAAAAAAATGGTATTAAAGTTATTGGCAAAGAATTTCTGCCGGTTATGGGTGAACTGACTGCTCAATTAATCAAGGAAAAGCTGCTCGGAGTTAAGCAGGAAGTAAATGAACCACTTATGGAAAACATACCCCTAAGACCACCTGTAATGTGTCCGGGATGTCCGCATAGAGGTCTGCATTATGTTCTGAGCAAACTTAAGCTTAATGTGATCGGTGATATAGGTTGTTATACACTTGGAGCAAATCCGCCTACTGAATCTGTGAATTCTGTTATATGTATGGGTGCCAGCATCGGTAATGCACTTGGTATGGAAAAAGCAAGAGGGGCGGAATTTGCTCAAAAGACAGTAGCGATACTTGGCGACTCCACATTCATCCACTCCGGAATAACCGGGTTGATTGATGTTGTTTACAATAAAGGTAATTCAACCGTAATAATTCTGGATAATTCAACAACAGGTATGACAGGTCATCAGGACAATCCCACAACCGGTTTAACAATTAAGGGTGAAGCTACCAGGCAGGTTGATTTAGTAAAACTCGCCAAGGCAATTGGAGTTGATAGAGTAAGGGTTGCTGATCCATTCGATATTCAAGAATTCGAAAAGGTTGTCAAGGAAGAAATCGCAGCAGCAGAACCTTCGGTAATTATTGCCCAAAGACCATGTGCTCTGTTAAAGAATGTTAAATATGGCGGGGCATTAAAGATAAATATGGAAAAGTGTAAAAAGTGCCGGAAATGCTTGGCTCTCGGCTGTCCTGCTATTGCCGGTAAGGGAGATTTTTTTGAAGTAAATGGAGCGCTGTGCGTAGGATGCAGATTATGTACAAAAGTTTGCAGTTTCAATGCTTTTGAAACGTTGGATACTGCAGAAAAGGCAGGTGGGAGGAATGGATAACTTTAACATAATGATTGTCGGGGTAGGAGGACAGGGGACTCTGCTGGCCAGCAGGATTTTAGGAGCCGTTGCCTTAAAAAAAGATTATGCCGTTAAGCTTTCTGAAGTACATGGCATGGCTCAGCGAGGCGGTAGTGTTGTAACATATGTTAAATTTGGCCGCAAGATTCATTCACCTTTAATAGAAAAACGTGAAGCAGATATTCTCCTTGCTTTTGAAGAACTTGAAGCTTTAAGATGGACTGACTATGTGAAGGATGAGGGTATGATTATTATTAATAATCAAAAAATTGAACCTATGCCGGTAATAATAGGCAAAGCCAAGTATCCTTCAGAGATAGTTAAGACTATAAGTCAAAAATACAAAAACGTTTTTACGTTAGATGCCTTAAAGATAGCCTTACAGTGTGGCAACATCAAAGCTGTTAATATAGTTTTACTTGGTCTAATGGCTGCCAAAACAGCCATAGAAAAGCAAGTTTGGGATGAAGCTTTAAAGGAAATTGTTCCGGAAAAGTTGCTTGAAGTAAATGTCGAAGCATTCAATGCAGGATATCAAGCTATCCAGGATTGGATTGTTTAAAGTCTGCTATCTATTGTATCTATTTTGGAATTGTGATAAAACTATTGTGTAGAATAGTAGTTTATCATGACCTCTTTATCTCTAGGGATTAAAAGGCAGGTGGTAATATGATTTCTAAAATAGTAGAACGGGTAGATTGGTAGAATGAAGTTGTCGACCGGGCGCTCTCATTCGGGGTGTTTTTTTATTTATTTTAATTTTATAAAACGGAGGCTAATTAAATGACTAAAAGGATAACGATTTCAGTAATTAGTGTTTTGGCATTATTAACCTTGATCTTTGCAGCTGGCTGTTCGAGTTCCACACCTAAGACAGGTGCCCCGATCAACATAGGCGCGGTGCTGGATATCAGCGGTCCGTCTTCTTCCCTCGGCATTCCTGAAAGAGACACCCTGCAGATGCTGACAGACCAGTTGAACGCCAAGGGCGGCATCAATGGGCGTCAGATTAAATTGGTCGTCCTTGATAATAAAAGCGAAGAGACAGAAAGCGTTCTGGCGGTTAAGAAATTAATCGACCAGGAGAAAGTAGTGGGGATCATCGGCTCCAGCGCCAGCGGCACGTCACTGGCCATGGTCGATACGGTGCAGAAGGAAGGGGTCCCGATGATTTCGCTGGCTACCAACAGCAAAATTGTCGAACCGGTAAGCGATCGCAAGTGGGTTTTTAAAATGGTTCCGAGTGACGCGACCGTAGCCGGAGGGATGATTAAATATGCCAAATCCAAAGGCATACAGAAAATCGCCATCCTTTACATGAACAACGCTTACGGTGACGGGGGCCAAAAAGCCTTGGTCAAAGCAGCGGCGGATAACGGGATAAGTGTTGTCTTGCAGGATAAGTTTGAAGCAACCGACAAGGAAATGTCCGCTCAACTGGCCAAAATTAAAAATAGTGACGCCCAAGCAGTTATGGTGTGGGCGATTCCTCCCTCCGCCTCGATTGTCACCCGCAATTACCGTGAACTGGCCTTGACCATACCCATGATTCACAGCCACGGTATTGCCAACCAAAGCTTCCTTGACCTGGCCGGCAGTGCAGCCAACGGTATTGAATTCCCAGTGGGCAAAATCGTTGTGGCTGACCAACTTCCTGACAATGATTCGCAGAAGCAGGTTCTCGTGTCATATAAAAAAGACTTTACCGCCAAATTCAACACCCCTCCGAGCACCTTCGGCGGACATGCTTGGGACGCTTTCAACATGATGGTTAACGCGATCAAGGAAGGCGGCGCTGACCGGGCAAAAGTACGCGATGCATTGGAACAAACCAGGAACTTTGTCGGTATCTCCGGTGTGTTCAATATGTCCGATAAGGATCATAATGGGCTTGCAGACAACTGCATGGTTATGGTGACGGTAAAAGACGGCAAGTGGACTTTGTTTAAATAGCTTCAGGAAATAGTTTCAAGGCGGTGTAACAGTGCACATTAACGAATTGTATTTACAGTTTCTTTTTTCCGGCTTGACGCTCGGGAGCATATATGCCCTGATTGCACTTGCCCTGGTGACAACCTATAATATTACCGGCATTCTGAACATGGCCCAAGGCGAGTTTGTCGCCTTGGGCGCCCTTTCGGCCTGCACCTTTTCTGCAGCGGGCTTTTCCCTTCCTGCGGCGTTCTGCCTTGCAGTAATTATAACCGCGTTTGTTGGCGGTCTAGTGGAGAGATTGGCGATCAACCCGCTGCGCAACGGTTCAAGCATGACTTTGATTATCGTCACCATCGGGTTGTCGATAATGCTCCGCGGTCTCGCGCTTTTAATCTGGGGGACGAACCCTTACACCCTGCCGGCCTTCACGCAGGGAGGTCCTTTGAAGGTGTGGGGCGCCGCCGTAAACCCCCAGAGCATTTGGGTTTTTGGACTTTTAATTGTCACCGTTACCGGTTTGTTCGTTTTCATGGAAAAGACTTACTGGGGAAAGGTTGTCAGAGCATGTGTCATCAACCGTCTTGCGGCGAAACTAATGGGAATAAACCCATATATCCTGTCCTTGATGGCTTTTGTCATTAGTGGGGCCTTGGGCGCCGCTGCGGGCGTATTTATAACCCCGATTACGCTGGCTACCTACGATATGGGCTTCACCCTCGGGCTGAAAGGTTTTGTAGCGGCAATTATCGGAGGAATTAACAATGTCGGGGGCGCCATTATCGGCGGACTCCTGCTTGGTGTGCTGGAAATATTCGGAGCTGGTCTGATCTCTTCCGGATTTAAAGACGCCATAGCCATGATTGTTTTGATTATTGTCCTTTTATTTAGGCCGCAGGGAATTATCGGCGTTGTTTCCGGGAGGAAAGTGTAG
>JBAQLX010000582.1:0-4390 GCA_049302315.1 Desulfosporosinus sp. | reverse complement strand
TTTCCGTACCGGTTTGGGGTATGGTTCAATAAGTTTCCCTATTAAACCGCGCATTTAATTGCAAGTTATTTTTTTTATGCAGGAAAATGACGTAATCAGCGCGAACATATGATTTCATAGTCGTGGTTAAGAATGTGCGTGGCGCGAGGTTTGGATATCGGATTTAGTGTATCGTGCATCGTGCCCCGATATAGAAGGGTGAGAACACAGAGAATGAGCAAGATTCTTATTGCCGATGATGCAAGTTTCGTGCGTTTGATGATTTGTCAGATTCTTGCGCGTAAGGGTCTAACAAACATCGTGGAGGCTGAAAACGGTCGGCAGGCTGTGGAACGTTATAAATCCGAAAAACCAGACCTGACAATTTTAGATATAACTATGCCAGAACTTGATGGCTTGGCTGCTCTTGCGGAAATAATAGTATTCAACCCATTGGCTCGTGTGATCATGTGTAGTGCTGTCGCCCACGAAAGTATGGTTTTAGAAGCTTTAAAACAGGGTGCCCTGGACTTTGTAGTTAAACCTATTCGACCAGATGAACTTTTGCGGACGGTTTTAAAATATCTCACCTAATTGTGCGATGCGCGATGCTCGAAGATCGAACATCGCGCATCGAGTGTTTCATAGATTGAAAAAGCTGTTGCCTATCGCGAGGTACGATATTCGAAGTTCGCAGATTGCCTTTGCCAGATCAGTCTTTATTTGTTATAATAGCTACAACATTGGATAAAGGAAACTTTAGGCGGAGTTATTACTCGATCTATAGTTCAGTTAAGTTTTCCAAGAGTAAAATGTGCGATATTCGAACCCCAAACATCGAACCCCAAACATCGAGCCTCGAACATCGAGCCTCGAACATCGGTATGGAGGTGAAGACATGGAAAGCTTGGAAAAGGAGAATTCCCTCGGCTCTATTCGGATTGCGGATGAAGTTGTTGAAGTTATTGCCGGATTAGCAGCTTCTGAAGTAGAGGGTGTAGTCGGCATGAGTGGGGGTCTTGTGGGAGACCTCGCCCACATGTTAGGAAGAAACAAAAACCTGTCTAAAGGGGTCAAGGTTGAAGTCGGTGAACATGAGGTTGCAGTAGACCTTTTTATTGTGGTAGAGTATGGCGTATCAATTCCCGAGGTCGCTTTATGCGTGCAGGAATCGGTGAAGGAAGCCATAGAAAGCATGACTGGACTCAAGGTCGTAGAAGCAAATGTTCATGTGCAAGGGGTAAATTTTAAACCGGTACCGGAAACCAAAGTCAAAGAAGAAGACTTTCGTCTGAAGTAGAATGGGCCCCCCCTGGATATGCTAGGGGGGGTTTCTGAAAGAGGGGACGACAAATGTTAGCCTATGCTTTTGGACTCACCCTAATCCTTGGGGCTCTTTGGATATTAGCCATGGCCACAGGGTGGGGGCTTCCTTATGTTCTGCTTGCTCAAGGGCTTGAATGGCTAAAATCAAACCCGTGGGAAAGTATTATTGTGGCTGCTGTTTTGCTCTTACTGGGATTGCTTATGTTTGTGCGACTGCGCGAAAGTTCGGATCGTACGTTTCAAACGTCTTCCAAAGGGGGAAATGTACGAATTTCTCAGGATGCATTACAAGAGATTATTGCGCGAAGTGCAATGGCGTTGCCGGGTGTGTTGCATGTTAAATCGAACCTTAGAGAACGAGAAACTGGACTTCAGATTATGGTCTCTTGCCAATTTGAGCAGGGCGAACGAATCCCAAAAACGTCCGAAGAACTCCAAGCGAAGGTCAAAGCGGATGTCGAACTATATACAGGAATTATGGTGACAGAGGTGAAAGTGTTGGTGCTGAGTCTGGATAAGGCCCATTTGACACGCGTCCGATGAGTGAGTTCTGGTCGAAAATTGGAGAGAAAATCTCTATGTTTTTAGTTTGGGGCATAGACAATCATCCGGGTAAACTCATCGGAACATCAATAGGATTAGTTCTGGGTTTGTTAATGGTGACTCTTGGTTTTTGGCGTACACTGCTATTAGCTTTGTTTGCTATTCTGGGATTTGTGTTAGGAAAACGTCAAGATGAATATAAAACTATTACTACCTGGTTAGAAAGAAGTTTTAAAAAGTACTAGGAGGAATTTCCTTGAGTCGAAGATTGGCCCGTGAAACAGCCTTGCAAGTGCTTTTTCAAAGGGATCTGACGAAAGAACCGCTAATTACATCAGAAGAGATTCAGCGTTGGGCAACGGAATTTGTTATCCCCGAGGCCAGTCGAAAATTTGCCCTGGAATTAGTCGACGGAACGATAGCTCATCAGGTTGAAATAGATAAGATGATTACTTCATTTGCTCAGGATTGGACCATTAGCCGTATGGCGAATGTGGATCGCAATGTGATGCGTTTGGCAACGTATGAGATTCTTTTCTGTCCGGAGATTCCTGGACGAGTGAGCCTCAATGAAGCGATCGAATTGGCGAAGAGATTTGGGGGCGAGGAATCGGCAAAGTTCGTTAATGGAATTCTTGACCGGGTCGTCGCTAGTATCTCGAAACTGGAACGAAAAGAGCCTATAAGCAAGTAATTGTTTTGGGCTCTTTTATTTATTTCACAGATAATCTTCAGTTACAATTTCTGCTCCAAAGGGGTTAAATGCGCCAAAATGCGCCCAAGATTTTATTGCTATTACTAAAAATGTGATTTATAATGAAACGAGTGTTATATTTTCTCCCACCCGACTTGTCTGGGTGCATTGCATATGACAACAGGCCAATGGGTTCTATTAGAAAAGATAGGACCTTCCGTGTTTGAGAAGGAGGAATGATGAGATGACTTTTTTGCGACCTAAGGTTTTTAATTTTTTTAAGAGAGCTTAGGTTTTCCCTTGTTGAGTCAAAATATCTAGATATTTGAGGAGGAGTTATGTACCGCATTATTAAAAAAAGACAATTGGCACCGACAATTGTCTTACTAGAGGTTGACGCACCGGCTGTGGCGGTCAAAGTAGAGCCAGGCCAATTTATTATTCTTCGTGTAGATGAGTTGGGTGAGCGCATTCCGCTTACTGTCATGGACTTTGACAGAGAAAAAGGTACCATCACGATTGTTGTGCAAGATGTGGGATATTCTTCAGCCCTCATTACTCGCATGAATGAGGGGGATGAGTTTCAGGATTTCGTGGGGCCGTTAGGTGTTGCAACCGAAATTGAAAATCATGGTACTGTTGTGTGCATCGGAGGGGGTCTGGGAATTGCTCCCATTTATCCGATTGCACGGGCTTTAAAAGATGCTGGGAATCATGTGATTTCCGTCTTAGGTTCACGGAGTGCGGATCTTCTGATTTTAGAAGAAGAAATGCGTGCCGTGAGTAATGAAGTTGTTATTGCCACGGACGATGGCAGTATGGGCGTTAAAGGGTTTGTGACAGACGGGCTAGCTCAGGTCTTAGACCAAGGACATCAGGTTAATGTGATTTGGGCAATTGGCCCCATGGTAATGATGAGAGCAGTTGTGGATTATACCCGGCCGAGAAGCATCAAAACGATTGTCAGCTTGAATCCAATTATGGTTGACGGAACTGGAATGTGCGGTGCTTGTAGGGTTAGTGTTGGTAATGAAACCAAATTCGCCTGTGTGGATGGACCGGAATTCGATGGACATCAGGTTGATTTTGATTTAGCTATGAAACGTTTAGCATATTATAAGGACGAAGAGAATCGGGCCAAGGCTCGGCTGGAATGTGACCACGAAGGAGGGCATCACTAATGGCAGAGAATGTTGAGAAGACAAAAAAAGTAAGAATCCCTCGTCACGAAAGGCCCTGCCAAGATCCTCAGGTCAGGGGACATAACTTCGATGAAGTAGCCCTGGGCTACACACAGGAAACGGCTGTGGAAGAAGCAAAGCGGTGTTTACAATGTAAGAAACCTTCATGCGTTACGGGATGTCCTGTAGAAGTTCTCATTCCAGATTTTATTAAAAAGATTGCTGAAGAGGATTTTCTGGAAGCGGGTAAGGTTCTGAAAATTAAAAATTCCTTGCCTGCCATTTGTGGTCGGGTTTGTCCCCAAGAAACTCAATGTGAAATTAAATGTATTCTGGGAAAAAAAGGGAAGCCAGTGGCTATCGGCAGGTTAGAACGTTTTGTAGCTGACTACGACATAAAATTTGGAGAATCTGCGTTTGAGAAACCGGTACCGACCGGTAAACGTGTCGCCATCATCGGGGGAGGACCTTCCGGATTGGCGTGTGCAGGTGATTTAGCTAAAGCTGGGCATGCGGTGACGATCCTTGAAGCGCTGCACGTTGCTGGGGGCGTTTTGATGTACGGGATTCCTCAGTTCCGTTTGCCGAAGGAAATTGTGCAGACGGAAATATCTAACCTTAAACAAATGGGGGTTGAAATTCTCACGAACCAAGTGGTCGGCAAAAT
>JBAQLX010000581.1:0-1936 GCA_049302315.1 Desulfosporosinus sp. | reverse complement strand
GCCTAAGGTGAAAGAGCAGACAATAGATTTGGGGAAAGAAGGAGGTCGGGACAGAGAGGATTATGAACAACGAAGCAATTGATCATATTCTAAATAAATATCAGGGTCAAGGGCGTCAATTGATTCGAGTAATGATGGAAATTCAGGAAGAGAATCAATGGCTTTCCAGAGAAATAATGTTGAAGATCAGTGAGAAACTGGAAGTGCCCTTTAGCCGGGTACTGCGCATAGCTACCTATTACAAAACATTCAGTTCGACTCCCCAGGGACGCCATAAAATTCACATTTGTACGGGGACAGGCTGTCATATTCGTGGTGCGCAGAGTGTTCTTGAAGAAGTGCAGGACCTGACCGGAATTAAACCCGGCGAAACGGATTCAGATGAGAGGTTTAGCTTGGAGGTTGTCAACTGCCAAGGCTGTTGCACTTGCGGTCCGATGATAAAGGTTGATGAGACGACGCACAGTAGGATATCGCCTGCCGAGATTGCAGACGCCTTAAAAAATTATGATTGAGGGAAGATTATGACAAGGATAAATTCAGTTGCTGAATTGGAAGAACTCAGGGAGGGTATCTTGTCAAAAAAAGATCCCGCTAAGCCTAGAATCTCTATATGCGCGGGACTTAGCTGTCTCGGCCTCGCTAACAAACTGGTGATCAACGCGGTTAACGAAGAAGTCAGAAAACAATCGTTAGAAGCTAAAGTTGATGTTATAACCACCGGTTGCCATGGTTTTTGTGAAAAAGGGCCGATTGTGGTTATTTATCCGGAAGAAATCTGCTATTTGCAGGTCAAGCCGGAGGATGTCCCTGAGATAATTTCCCAGACTGTAATTGCGAAAAAAGTGATTGACCGACTGGTTTATACAGACCCCAATAGCGGTGAAAAAACAGCGCAGATGTCGGAAATACCCTTCTATAAAAACCAGATGCGGGTTCTTATTGGCCATAGTCCGCAGATTAATCCCGAGAGCATTGATGACTATCTGGCGATTGGCGGTTATTCTGCGCTAGCCAAAGCTCTGTTCGAGATGAGTCCCGTGGGAGTACTTGAAGAAATCCAGACAGCCAACTTACGCGGCCGGGGCGGCGGTGGATTTCCAGCAGGTAGGAAGTGGGAGACTACCCGTAATGCGCCCGAGAAAGTAAAATATGTGATCGTGAACGCTCACGAAGGAGAGCCCGGGGCGTTTATGGATCGAGCCCTTTTCCAGGGGAATCCGCATAGCGTGCTGGAAGGCTTGATCATCGGGGCGTATGCTATCGGTGCACATTTAGGATTTATTTACACCCGGCATGACACTCCGGAATTAAGAAAGAATATTGATATTGCCCTTGCCCAGGCGGAGGAATACGGATTTATTGGTGAAAATATCCTTGGCTCAGGCTTTGACTTTAATGTTGAGGTACATTTTGATGTCGGGATCTTTGTCTCAGGCGAGTCCAGTGCCTTAATGAGGTCAATAGAAGGAAATGCACCGGAGCCAAAACCAAAATATATCCGTACTTCGGTAAATGGTATTTGGGATCGACCGAGTAACCTGAACAATGTGGAAACCTGGGCTAATGTGCCTCAGATCATCGGTAGGGGTTCCGCATGGTATAACAGTATCGGGACAGAGAAGAGCAAGGGGACAAAGCTTATATCTTTATCGGGTCATGTCTGTAATTCGGCGGTCGTGGAAGTTCCGATGGGTACCTCGCTCAGAGAAATGGTCTACGGCTTTGGCGGCGGAATTCCAAACGGCAAGAAACTGAAAGCGATTCACTTTGGAGGACCTATGGGGGGGACTATTCCCGAGAGTCTCATCGACAACCCGCTGGATTTTGATGTGCTGTCAAAACTGGGAGCTTCCATGGGCGCAGGCGACATGCTGATGATGGATGAAGATACCTGTTTGGTTGAGGTCGCCAGGTACTTCCTGGATTTCCTCTC
>JBAQLX010000580.1:0-2604 GCA_049302315.1 Desulfosporosinus sp. | reverse complement strand
ATTTCTTTTAGACCATCGGCATTTTCAATTTCAACTGTTATTTTCATCTTCATACTCAGATAACCTCCGTCAAGATATAGCTCTGAGTACCATCATATTTTATTATAGTTAGGTTGCTCAGCCAATGATTGGCATCAGTGTTAATAATTGGTTAATCTATTCCGCACAGGTCGAAATTTTTTACCGATGGTGCAAGATTATTTAACATCTGATCTCAATGATCAATTGATCTTGATGGCTAGAGAATCCACTTGGAACGGTTTATGGTTACGGAAGGGAAGAAATTTTAAGGCTTTTCGGATAGCAGTGGCTACAAGCCCTGCTTTTTATTATCCTCCGTTAGTTTAAGGGGAGATTAGAATTCAAAAGATCTGAAATGTTTAAAAAACAGGAACTATTTTTCAAAGACTTAATTCTTGATGATCTCTTTAAATGGGACGATTCCGAAATGGATATAAAGACAAGTAATATAAATGAAAAATGATCGATTCGGTACTAGGGATATGTATGGGATCGTTGGAGAACGGATCAAAGTATGATTATTCAAAAAGGATTGATTGCCCTGAAGTTCAGGAGAAAAAGCATTATCATGTTTGCTAATTTATCATACTTTATAGTAACTTTTTGTACCATTAGTAGACAAATAGTAGACAAATGAGTAATTTTAGCTCAGGTGAGTAAAATAAAAAACACCGCAAACCCTTGCGGTGTCTATCTTTTTGCTTGGCAGGGGATGCAGGAGTTGAACCCGCATCGACGGTTTTGGAGAGCGGTATTTTACGTTATGCATGTTATTGTATAATTGGATAAAGCTTGTTCTCATGCGGTTTTCGGGGTTTGACGTTTGGGTATTTTAGGTGGAAAATATGTCACTATTTGTCCCCACTGTCCCCATTTTGTCCCCAAATTTTTTGTTATATTAACTGAGTCGTCGATGTTTCGCGACTCCAACAAAATAGGAATTACTAAGATCTTTGTTTCTCTATAACAACTTAATTAGATCATCAACGTCGAGACCAGCTTGCTTTAAAACACTTTTGATTATTATCGGGCTAAGTATTTCTCCCGCATGAACGGGTACAGTCACTAAATTACTACCGATCTTATGTAGATGATGATGGCTGCCAGTTACTCTAATAACTTTAAAGCCTGCGCTTTGTAAGGCGGCAACCAATGCTTTGCCAGTGGTTCTAGGAAGCCTGCTCACGATACATGCACCCGTACTTCAGCAAACTCTACATCCCCTTTAGGGATTGGCTCACCTATTATACCCAAAGCCTCGATATGTCCCTCTATTGCTTCTTGTATCCGTTCAAGTGCTTCTTTCCGATTATTACCCTGGGTAACACATCCGGGAAGTCCGGGCACTGTTACTACGTAAACCTTTGTTTCTTCATCCCACTCAAGTATTACTTTATAGCTTTTTTCCATAGCTTAATACCTCCGTTACATATTATTTCCGTCCGGTATATATTCTAGTATGCCACTAAGTTAACAGTTGAGAGCTACACAGAGTTTAATAAAACATCAAAGGTACTCCCTTGGCCTTTCATTATACCGCTGCTGATTTTTGGCTGTTTTATTAAACTCAGACGCTACTCTTATTATCTTATGCTTTTGCGGGTTTATCAATTGGTTTTTTATTAAAAAGGTTTTGGAGTTTATCGGCTGCTTTCTGATCAGGCCTTCTTAAGAAATGGCTATATATGCTTGTAGTGGTCGTTGCTTTAGTATGGCCTAACCTTGTTGCCACGGTCTGTACATCCACACCTTGACCAATAAGCAATGAGGCGTTGGTATGTCTCAAATGGGGAGCTCCCCATTTGAGACACACGAGCGCCACATTCTTAATCGGCCAGGGGATGGACATAGAAACAATAGCTAGTAGGTTAGGGCATAGCACTTCGGCAACTACGACGAATGTTTACTCTCACTTTCTTAAGGCCAAGGACAGGGAAGCTGCTGATATGATGGAGGAAACGTTCTCATTAAACAAGATACCCCCTGAAAAGGAAGCAAAAAAGGGTGCGAAATAAACTCGTGCCCTTACCTCTTTACTATGGTTTTTTATAAATCTGTCCAAAATCTGTCCAAACCCCAAAATGGCAAAAAATAAAAAGGGCTGAAACCCTTGGTGCAGGCTGGCAGGGGATGCAGGAGTTGAACCCGCATTGACGGTTTTGGAGACCGCTGTTCTACCATTAAACTAATCCCCTAGAATTTTTAGCAATGAAATATATTATAACGCAAAAATGGAAAAGTGTCAATCATAAATACCAGGATTGAGACATGCTGCTTTCAAGGGCGGCATTGGCGGCGGCAGGTTTTTCAAAAGCACAACCGTCGGGAGGCGTTTTATGAAGCTCGATCCCCCCATCAAAGCGGAGTGGTTTTATACAGATGAAAGCGAAAAGACCAAAGTGAACTCGTTCAACTAAAGTTGAACATCAAGTCTTCGGTGACGAAAGCCTCCAGTAGAGGGTTTCGCCGAAGCCGCACGTCCCAAAAGGAATTCTTAGCGGCGAAGTCGGAGTCTACCCCCACCGAAGCAGAATAAGGTGTACCTCTCCCACTTGTAGAAGTGGGAGTCTTACGATTGGATAA
>JBAQLX010000579.1:0-4070 GCA_049302315.1 Desulfosporosinus sp. | reverse complement strand
AAATACGGAGTTCCTCCTGCGGGAAATGCTAACTTTGCCTGGATGCAGCACATGATACATCATCTGTCGCCAAACGGTAAGATTGGTCTTGTGCTTGCAAACGGCTCACTTTCAAGCAATACCAGCGGCGAAGGGAAAATTCGTGAGAATATAATAAATGATGATTTGGTGGAAGGCATTGTTGCAATGCCGCCGCAGCTTTTTTACACAACTCAAATTCCGGTGTCTCTTTGGTTTCTTAACAAAAACAAAAAACAAAAAGGTAAAACTCTCTTTATTGATGCCCGTAAAATAGGCACTTTAATAACACGCAAGTTAAGAGAAATGACAGATTTAGATATTGCTAAGATTGCAGATACATTCACAGCTTTTGAGAATGGGACTCTGGAAAATGAGAAGGGCTTCTGTGCCGTTGTATCTACCGAAGAAATAGCAAAACAAAATTACATTTTAACTCCTGGAAGGTATGTTGGCATTGAAGATGAGGAAGATGACGGCGAGATATTTGAAGAAAAGATGATGAGATTAACAAGCGAGCTTTCAGAAATGTTTATAAAATCCCATGAGCTTGAGGATGAAATCAAGCAGCGATTGGGGGCGATCGGGTATGAGTTGTAGCGATTGGCAAGAGGTAACTCTGGGTGTTATTGCTAAGTATTCCAATACGAGAATTACTACAGACAAATTACTCCCTTCAAACTATGTTTCTACTGAAAATATGTTGCCTAATAAGGCTGGTAAAACAGTTGCCACATCAATACCTAAAGGCAATTCAACAAAATATAACTCGGGACAAACTTTATTTTCAAACATTCGACCATATTTTAAGAAAATATTGCATGCTTCAACGGAAGGAGGCTGTTCAGCAGACGTATTAGTATTTGAAATCAGTGAAGTAATCGATGATAAATACTTCTTCTACTATTTAAGTCAAGATAATTTCTTTGATTATGTCTCGAATAGTTCAAGGGGAACCAAAATGCCTCGAGGAGACAAACAACAAATACTAATGTATCCTTTCAAGTATCCACAAAAAAAAGAGCAAAAAGCCATAGCTGCTACCCTTTCCTGTCTTGACGACAAAATTGAGCTCAACAATAAGATAAATGATAACTTGGAGCAGATGGCTCAAGCCATTTTCAAGTCTTGGTTTGTTGATTTTGAACCTTTCCAGGATGGGGAGTTTGTAGATAGCGAGTTAGGGAGGATCCCCAAGGGGTGGAAATTGCGAACACTGGATGATGTGACGAGTAAATTTACTACTGGACTCAATCCACGGAAAAACTTTGTCCTTGGTCATGGAGACAACTTTTATGTAACAATAAAAAATATGGGAAATAATCAAGTATGGTTGGATGAAAAATGTGATAAAGTAACTGATGATGCCATTCAAAAAATCAATAAGAGGTCAGATTTAAAAAAAGGAGACCTTCTATTTTCGGGGATTGGTACTATTGGACGAGTATTTTTCTTAGATGAAACCCCATCAAACTGGAATATTAGTGAGTCTGTGTTTACATTACGACCAAATAGTATACTTTCTTCGGAGATTCTATATATGATTTTATTAAGTGATAATATGCAATCATATGCACATCAATTAGCCAATGGGAGTGTTCAGAAAGGCATTAGGATGGCTGATTTGAAAAGATATGAAGTTATAATACCATGTCGTGATATAGTTGAAAATGTTACAAGTATTTTAAGGCCTATCATTATGAAAATAAAGACAAATCAATATCAAAACCTTATTCTAGCATCTATGAGAGATAAATTACTTCCTAAACTTATGTCTGGCGAAATCAGAGTTCCCATAGATAAGGTTGTGTGAAATGCCATATACTGAACAAAATTATGAGAATGCGATAATTGAGTTGATGCGTTATAAACTGGGGTATGATTATCATTACGGACCGGAAATATCCCGAGACTATCACTCGCCTTTATATCAAGACCAACTATTAAAATCCCTGCGCATTATCAACCCTGCCCTTTCTCAAGATGCTATTAATGAAGCGGTATATAAACTTAAGAATTACGAAAGTGTCAATCTTTTTCAGAAAAACAAGAAATTCATGGACTATCTGCAAAATGGTATTGAGGTCAGCACGCAGTATAACGGAGAAACCAGGTATGACAGAGTCAGGCTTATTGATTATGAAAATCCCGAGAGCAATCATTTCTGTATAATCAACCAGTGGACGGTTGTTGAAAATGAAGAAAAACGGGCTGACGCAGTAGTATTTGTCAATGGGCTTCCGCTTGTAGTAATTGAGGTAAAATCCTGTTCGCGAGAAAATACGGATGTGTCGGCAGCATACCGGCAATTGCGCAATTATATGAAAGATATTCCTTCGCTTTTCACTTACAACGCCTTTTGTGTAATGAGTGACCTGGTCACTTCAAAAGCCGGGACTATAACTTCAAGTGAAGACCGCTTTATGGAATGGAAAACTGTAAACGGCGACTATGAAGAAACAAAACATGCCATGTTCAACACACTGTTCGAGGGAATGTTTGAAAAGAATCGGTTCCTGGACATTCTCGAGAATTTTATTCTTTTCTCTGATGACAATAAAATATTAGCCGGATATCATCAGTATTTTGCTGTTAAAAAAGCTATAGAACGGACTAAAACTGCTACCAAAACAGACGGCAAAGGCGGAATATTCTGGCATACGCAAGGAAGCGGCAAATCGTTATCGATGGTATTCTTTGCGAAACTTTTGCAGAAAGCGCTCAGCAGTCCGACAGTTGTGGTTTTGACCGATAGAAATGATTTAGATGATCAGTTGTATGGGCAATTCGCAAAATGCTCGGATTATTTAAGACAAGTTCCCGAACAGGCAGAAAGCAGAGAAAACCTTAAAAAGTTGCTTGCCGGACGGGAAGCTAACGGAATAATATTTACCACCATGCAAAAGTTTGAAGAGTCTGCAGAGCCTTTGTCAGAGAGAAGAAATATTATTTTAATGGCGGATGAAGCACACAGAAGCCAGTATTCTTTAGGTGAGGATATAGACGAAAAGACAGGGAAAGTAAGCCTTGGTTATGCGCGTCTTGTGCGTGACAGTTTACCTAACGGCACATATATCGGTTTCACGGGAACTCCGATATCGCTTCAAGACCGTTCCACAAAAGAGGTATTCGGCGATTATATAGACATTTATGATATGACGCAATCTGTCGAGGATGGAGCAACACGGCCGGTATATTACGAAAACAGAGTCATTAACCTTGGGCTCGATAAAGAGACTCTTAAGAAGATTGACAAGGAGTACGAAATCGCTGCTGAAAATGCAGATCCTTATGTTGTTGAGAGAAGTAAAAAAGAACTTTCGACAATGGATGCCATTTTAGGCGCCGATACTACAATTCAGTCACTCTGCAAGGATATTGTTGCTCACTATGAGGAAAGACAGGATATCCTGACAGGTAAAGCGATGATTGCGGCATATTCGCGGCCAATCGCCATGAAAATATATAACGAGATACTCCGAATTCGCCCAGTTTGGAAAGACAAAGTAAAAGTTGTTATGACAATCGACAACAACGATCCTGAGGGATGGAGAGATATTATTGGCAATAAGGAATATCGATCTGAACTGGCCAGGAAATTTAAAGATAATAAAGATGAGATGAAAATAGCAATCGTGGTAGATATGTGGCTTACGGGTTTTGATGTGCCTTCTCTTGCGACAATGTACATTTACAAGCCAATGGCAGGCCATAATCTGATGCAGGCAATAGCCAGAGTAAACCGCGTATTCGGAGATAAAGAAGGCGGCTTGGTTGTCGATTATGTGGGAATAGCGGCTGCTCTGAAGCAGGCAATGACAGATTTCACAAAAAGAGATAAGAAAAATTATGGCGATGTTGACATATCAAGCACTGCGCTTCCGAAATTTATTGAAAAACTCCAAGTCTGCAAAGACCTCTTTCATACGTTTGATATTTCGAAATTCATAGATGGCAGCGACTTGGATAGGGCGAACATAATCTCAGACGGAATTAATTTCATCATCGCAGATGAAGTTAAGAAAGAGTTATTTATAACAGAGGCCATGTAT
>JBAQLX010000578.1:0-2893 GCA_049302315.1 Desulfosporosinus sp. | reverse complement strand
TTTCTTTTATACCTTTGTTAGAATAATGAGTTTTGCCCATGCTAAGGGACAATGTTTTCATATCGATAATTCCAATGTGAGCAATGGTTATATAATTTGCTCTACCGTTTACTTCAGTCCCTACAATAACTACAGGCGTGGGGTATAAGGCGTTAACTGCACCCAAATTCCTTTTCATAAACACAACTCCATTCAAAAAATATTCAACTTAATCATATCCTACTATAACCTTATCCAACACCCGTTTCTTAAGTTTATTTAATTTATAAAGTATTATCCGTTCAAAGCCTTAGGCTAAGTCCCTTTCATCCCTCGCCCCCGTTTTGAGCCGTAGTTGAAAGAAAATTTGCTTAAAATCAGAGGTAAGTTACGGGGATTAAGAATTGCTGAAGATATCACTGATGTATGATACTTGTAAAAAACAGGCTTAACGAGAAGGAGAAAAAGAATATGAATAATTTTGTATATGACATAGAGATAGAAAAATAAAGAAGAAAATAGAAAGAAGAGAGGAAAATATTATGACAAAGGTATTAATTGCATTTTTTTCCATTGGAAGTTTGAAAATTGGAAATACTGAAGTGGCTGCAGAAATGCTTAATGAGATTACAGGGGGAGATCTGTATAAAATTAATACCGCAAATAAGTATCCACAGAATATGGGGGAATATGATACAATCATTTTAGGTTATCCGAATTGGTGGGGAACCATGCCAATGGCAGTATTTACATTTTTAGAGTCTTATGACTTTTCGGGAAAGACCATTATTCCGTTCTGTACCCATGAGGGGAGCGGACTTGGAGACAGTGAAAAGGATATTGCGAAGCTCTGCCCGCATGCATCGATTTTGAAAGGTTTGGCTATTCATGACGCGAATGTAACCAACGCTAAAAAAGATATTACGCAGTGGCTGAATGAAGTTGCTAAGTGAGAGGGTCAAAGTGAACATTTCAAAAGTTAGTGAAAAATATGGGCTATCGCGGGATACCCTACGCTATTATGAAAGAGTTGGCATGATTCGTTGATCAATCGGGCGCGGATAGCATAGGTGAATGGATTATTGATAAAGAAAACGATGGACGCCAGAGCATCCGATGATGTATCAAAATTAGATGCAAAATGTGTGATAGCTCTCTATATTTCACCCTTAATTAGGGATATTAAGTCTGTAAGGGTAAACTTCGCATTATTATATATTATTACTGGAGGTTCAGATGAAATTAGCTGAGATATTAAACATCCCAAAACTCAAGGAACTAATGGAAAGATTATATTCAGCATCAAGTATTCCTTCAGCTATAATCGAAATAAATGGTAAAATTATTGTTGAAGCTGGTTGGCTTAACATCGGCACGATGTCTCAGAAGGTAAATATCGAATCGGAATTATTATGCAAACAAAATATTCAATATTTAAAAAAACACTTAGGGGAACGAGGTAGTATCGAACCCTATTTTTGTTATACATCTCCAAATGGTATGATTGAAGCGGCAGCACCAATCATTATTGATGGCAAACATGTAGCTACAATATTTATTGGACAAATGCATTATTTTCTTCAGTTTGCAGAAATGTTAGGTAAAATGGGCATAGATCATTTTGAATCTCAAAAAGAAGCCTTAGAGGTTACGCGCCAATTGCAAGCTGATAATGAAAGGTTGCAGAATCTGTCGCGTTTAGATGGGTTAACGGGTATAGCTAACCGCCGGTATTTTGATCAGAAATTGCTTCAAGAGATTAAACGAGCAAATCGGGATAAAACACAGCTGTCTTTAATTATGCTCGACATTGACTACTTTAAAGCTTTTAATGATACATATGGTCACCTTAAAGGCGATGAATGTCTAAAGATGGTAGCATCTACGCTTAAAATGAATTTGAAGCGTCCCGGAGATTTTCTGGCACGATATGGAGGAGAAGAGTTTACTGTGATCCTGCCCAACACTGACGACATAGGAGCTGCTATTATTGCTGAGAAGTTACGGGCCAGTATCGAGAGCGCGGGCATTGTGCATATTAATTCTCTCTCTGCGAATTATGTTACTGTAAGCCTTGGAGTTGTAACTAGATTCTCGGAACAAACTCAGACACCGGATGATATGATTTCAGCTGCTGACCGGGCTCTCTTTCGTTCAAAGCATGAGGGTCGCAATCGGGTTAGCGTGTAAGAGTAATTCCGAAGATGAATGGAAATGGTTTATCGGTTTGTTTGAAGTATGACGCTGAATGAAGAGTATGTTTGACACTTACGTAACTTGGAGAAAAATATTATGAAAAAGAAATCAAAGCTAGTCCGAAAGCCGAGAATAAGGGCTCTCTTTAATACGGGCACACGCCCCCATAAATCAAATAAAAATTATACTAGAAAAATCAAGCATAAGGAATCCACTACCGAAGATGGAGAGTAGTATGTTGAGGTCAAGAGACAGAGCAATCATCGTCAGTTCTATCGTGTAGGGATATTCCCTCAAAATATTGTTAAATCCTTGCTATATATTCGGGAGGAGTCTATGGAGCGGGAAGTCATTATTCTACAGGATAAAAGGATAGAGAAGCTGTTAGTCAGCATCAGCGCTATGATTGCTGATGCTATCGAGATAGCACAGCATTAACGTCAAGGATGAATAAGAGACAATTAATAAATGCTTCGAATTGGGATAATCTTGAAGATTGCTTGTCAATAAAAAATATCATGCTTCAGCTCTGAAACACCAGTATGTGGGTTCTCAATGAGGCTATAGTTTGATATAATAATCATGAGTTTTTTGGGGATGTCTCTGGTGAGCCTGTTGTCGCGGGATCATATTAATGGTGGCATCCTTTTCCTTTACTGTGATATGGTCATTATATCTGTCAATTTACGGACAGGCAATCCTGCCAGTTTTCGGACGC
>JBAQLX010000577.1:0-5360 GCA_049302315.1 Desulfosporosinus sp. | reverse complement strand
TCGTGCAAATTATATAAAATGGGCAAACCTCGTGCCGTGCCGTACAAGGGTGACGGATCAACCTATGACGAAGGCTGGATGGACGACCTCTGCACAGAGAACCGGGGATGGGATGCTTAATAGTTATGCTTTCAAATGTTCAACGATTCTCCAAAAGTAAAAGCAAATCTATTAGCTGGTTTTGATTTTAGTTATATCTGCGTTTGTTTATCCCTATTTTAGCTTTATTTCATTTCATTTTATATTAATTTATACTAAATAGTGTTATATTATAAGGGAGGGACTTTGCGATATGGTTCGCTCTCCAGAAGAATCTATTAGATCATGTGCACTTAGACAACAATTAAATTTTTCGGACCATGCCCTTGATAGGATGGGTGAGAGACAAATAACAATTGACCAAGTTTACGACTGCGCTATGTATGGTTTAGTAATAGAGACCCAAGATCACGGTGAAGATATAAAGGTGATTTTTCAAGAACCAACCAACGAAGCATCCGGTTTTTATGTTGTGATAGCAGACAGTTCTCCTTTTTCTGAGGTGATAACCGTGTGCTTAACCAGAGATGAAGCTTGGGATACCAGAAATGGTCTTTTAAGAAGGAGGTCTTAAAATGGATTGTGTATGCTGTGGAGGAGAAATGAAAAAAATTAAAACCTCAGTGGCTACTTCCTGGGGTAAATACAAAATAGAAATTAAGGGCGTAGAACCATATCTATGTGAGAACTGCGATAGAAAAGTCTATGAACCAGAAGAGGCAAGGATGATCCAGGAATTAGTTAGAGGCTATGCAGACTCGTCTATAGTGGAAAAACCAGAAGTTCTGACTGTCGATGAAGTCTCGGATTTACTAAAAGTATCACCTCAAACAATATATAACATGGTTAAAGACAGGCGGTTACCTGCTTCAAAAGTAGGGCGAGAATGGAGATTTAACCGAATAGAAATAGAAAAATTACTAAAACCGCAGGAAAGATCCATGGTTGATGGGAGTAATTCTATTTCGCAAAAGGGCGCAATGAAGATGTCTATCGCTGCTCGTGGGGGTTTCATTTCTCAAAAGGATGTTGATCTGATGAATTCACTCTTGGATGAATGAGTGAGGTTAATATGAGTTCATTTTTCGATGAACGAATTTCTCCCGAACATTATGCTCGGGAGCTTTTGCATGAATTCAATTTTAACTCAGTTCCAATACCTGTAGAAGAGATATGTGAGCAGTTAGGAATAAAGTTATATTTTCTACCAGGTTTAAGTTGTGAATCCATGATAGGAGCGAGAAATTCAAAGATAGTGATAATCGTTGACGAAAATGTCAAAAACGCTGAGCGAATCCGTTTTAGTATCGCTCATGAGCTAGGTCATTATAAAATCTCGTTTCATCTTAAAAGTGTGTATAAATGTACGCAGAAAGATCTTTATCACTACTCTCCCGTTAAGGTCATTTACTGAGAGATACTTATTTGAAGAAACACTTTCGATGATGAATTTAAACTTAACCCTATCAATAATACGGCCCACTGATGAATATATTGAAGAAAATTTTGATTTGTATTATGAGTAATTATAGCAACACCTTCGGTACAGCCGACTTAAGAAAGTTTGAATCTGTTCAAACTTTCTTTTGTCTGGAGCAGGAGTTGCGTACCGAGATTCTGGTGTCTGAGTATTGTCAAATTGCGGGAGCGCTTGGGGCAGCCTTAATTGGCCAGGATACCACGCCCTCAACTTATCCTCCTTAAATCAGTAATTCATAGATTCTATCATAGCCAAGATGATGTTCGCCAAGCAGCTTTTCAAGTGACGCTCTGCATTTTGGATTTTCTCTCCAGGCCAGACCACATCCGGCTGTAATAGCTCTGGGTACCGGAATTATACGACCGCTCAGACCTGCCTCTTTGGCCGCTTCTTCAAAAGCCATGGCCTCTGTGGTAGTTTGAAACGTCACAACACATTGTAATTCTTTTTGTCTCATTGGCTTTCCTCTTCGAGAATCGTCAAGGCGCGAATTGCCTCGTTTACTTCATGATTAGTATTAAAATGGGAAAAGCTAAATCGCACCATGCCCTGATCCACGGTTCCAAATGTGCTGTGAACTCCTGGAGCACAATGTGCTCCAGATCTGGTAGCAATCCCAAAACGTTGGAAAAGTTCATCTGCTATTTCTCCTGAATCAAGACATCTTAAGTTAAGGGCAACAACCGGTATCCTGACTGCAGCCTCCAAATCACCATATAACGTCACTCCGGGCAAATCCTTGATGCCATTTGCAAACAGATTTGCATGATCAGTGGCTTCCCGGAGGATTCTTAACTGCCCATATGTCTTCAAGTAGTCGCAAGCTGCAAGAAGTCCTGCTAGACCATGGGTATTTAGTGTACCTGCTTCAAGAGCTGTAGGCAAAACCTGCGGCATTGTATGCGAGTAGCTATCCACTCCTGTGCCGCCTAGCTTAAGAGGTAACGGCCATACGCCGTCAGCTAGACAGAGCACGCCCGTACCCTGCGGTCCAAGTAGGCTTTTATGTCCTGAACAGCAAATTGCCGATACCCCAATCTCTTGCATATCGATAGGCAGTAAGCCGGCAGTCTGAGAAGCGTCTAAAATAAATAAAAGACCGTAATGGCGACATATTTTGCCGATTGTTTCAATGTTCAGAACATTCCCTGTGACGTTTGAGGCATGGGTTAAAACCACAGCCTTAGTTTCCTCACGAATTTCAGCTTCTATATCGGATGCAGCAATACATCCTTTTGTATCTGCGGGAACTACCGTCAGGTGAACACCTCGCTTCTCCATTAAATAAAGCGGTCGTAAGACACTATTGTGTTCAAGGGCGGTTGTAATACAATGGTCGCCTGACTTAAGAAGGCCTTGAATCGCAATATTTAAACTCTCCGTTGCATTGGAGGTGAACACTACGCGTGATGGATTTCCTACATTAAACAAAAGTGACAGAGCCTTTCTCGTACGATAGACCAGACGGCTGGCATCGAGGGATGCACTATGTTCTCCTCGTCCGCTGTTGCCGGTTCCCCGTAAAGCAGAATAGACAGCTTCCGCCACCTCTGGCGGCTTATGAAAAGAAGTAGCCGCATGATCCAGGTAAATCATAATTTAGTCCTCTTTCATTATATTTTGATTGTTTCTCAAGGCCTCACAACCTTTGTTGCCTGTATCTGTTTTTCCACCATTACGTACATGTTTGTAACGGAACCTACCCCTAACTTCTCCGTCAAGCCATAATGATTTAAACAGGTTCCACAAGTTATAATTTCCACGCCTTGAGATTCCAAAAGCTTCAAATCAGCCAGAGAATCCGAGCCCTGCACAGACAACTTTGCGCCATTATTATAAAGAAGAACTGTTTCCGGCAGCTGATCCTGTTCTGTCAAAGCATAGATGAAACCCTTCATGAGTGTAAGACCTAATTTTTCATCTCCTTCGCCCATTTTATTTGAGGAAAGTACCACCACTGTCTTATCCAAGCGGCTATCTGGGATACAAACTGTTTCTTCCGCGACTTTTGTTCTTTCATTGCTAAAAGTACCGGTCACTGTCAATGTTACCAGATAGTTATCCTCATCGATTTTTTCAGAAGCGACTATTAAATGCTTCTGTTCGGCCATTTTGCTTAAATTCTGTACAGCAATAAAATTATCTACGGTTACCTCAACGCTATCCCCCTCCTGGAGTGTTGCCAACATCTTATTAGTCTCGACAACAGGGATTGGACATGTTTTTCCTCTAGCGTCTAATTTTTTTTTCATATTCATTCTCCTCATATAATTAAATTTAGTTATTTTACAATGATTCTCTTATCTTCTTTTCGTGTTATTATTCCTACAATACCACAAGGCAATCCCAAGGCCTCAATCTCGTTTAAAGCAAGTTTGGCGTCTTTGGGCGGCAAACTGACTAGAAGTCCTCCCGATGTCTGTGGATCAAAGAGGATTTCTTCCATGGCGTAAGGAACATTTCTAAAGTCCGCCCTATTTCCAACATGATTACGATTTCTCTGAGCAGCTGCAGTCAGAAAAAACTTATTTGCATAATGAACCGCCTCTGGAATATATGGTACTTGCAAACAATCAATCTCAGCTCCAAAACCATCCCCGATCATCTCCTGAAGATGCCCCAGAAAACTAAAACCTGTCACATCAGTACAAGCATGCACCTGGTAATTTCTTAAAATATCCATTGCATACTTGTTAAGGGTGGTCATCGAAAGGATGGCCAAATCCATAGCTTCCTTAGAACTCTCGCCAATCCGCTGGGCAGTGCATATAATACCAACCCCCAGAGGTTTTGTTAAAAGCAGCTGATCTCCCTCTTGACAAGCGTTGTTCTTGTAAATTTTATCCGGATGAATGATGCCGGTTACAGAAAGGCCATACTTCACATCACTATCAGCAATGGAATGTCCGCCTGCCAGAATTCCTCCTGCCTCTCGGACTTTTTCACTTCCTCCCAGCATGATCTCTCCTAAAATATTCAGATCCATCTTCTCAGGAAAGCAAACAATATTCAGCGCCGTCTTGACCTCTCCTCCCATGGCATAGATGTCTGAAAGAGCATTGGCCGCAGCAATCTGTCCAAAAGTATAAGGATCATCTACCATAGGTGGGAAAAAATCCAAGGTCTGTACAACCGCTAAATCATCTGTTAACTGATATACTGCTGCATCATCAGAACTATCGAAGCCTACAAGCAAATGTGGATCTGCTACCTTAGGCAACTTCTCAAGAACAGAAGCCAATATTCCTGGTCCTAGTTTAGCGGTGCAACCTCCGCCTTTACAAAATACAATCTCCTCGTGCATATTTCACTCCCCCTTTACTAATTTCATATTTAACCTCGTATATTTCACTCATGCTTTATCCCCTCATGACAACATCAATTTTTCAGTCAGCAATATTAAAAGCAAGGTAGGTGCAGTTTGAAATTGTTTTAAGATGTTTACCCATGTCATTTGATCTGTGTTCTTTAGTATCTCAAGGTCCAAGCTATTCCCCCTATTCTCTAACGCTAAAATATATTATATCTCATATTCCTGAAAACTCCGATGTCAATTTCGTATGTTTAAATATGGGAATTTGAACAACGCTTGGTCATGCACCATTCTAGGCAAATACTGATTCTGGTAACTCTAAATAGCGAACGATCTTCGCCTGGCTGTCGTTAAACGGTTTAAACAACCTCCTTACCGTTTTACCATTAATAGTATAATATTAGTACAAGATACTGTAGAATATTCGGGGTATCATCAATTGTGTCGGTTGTTTTTTGAGCATTTTTCCCGTTCCAACAACCGTTTCGTTTTCTTCCTTTAAACCTTTCCTTACCACCTGTTCCATCA
>JBAQLX010000576.1:0-2063 GCA_049302315.1 Desulfosporosinus sp. | reverse complement strand
GGATGTTTCCGCCGGAGAAGATTGGGGTGCATTAGGTTTAAAGACCGGATTGATTCCCGGTCTTTTCCTTTGGGATTTTGTAGGAGCTGTTAGAGATCTAACTAATGTCATTCCTGTTAATTCCAGTTGTCCAATTTCACTACTTCATAATCATAACTGAACTTGCTTTTATAGCGACAGATTGGTGAAACTCAAGGACGAGGAAAATGGGACCGAAATTACGAGTACGCTGTTCCTATTAAAGCGATCTATATTTATCCCCTCAACAAAAACTTCCGTGAAATTTTGAATCGGTCGGATTGATTCCGGCCTTTATATTTTGACTAAATTTGTTGATGGAGGGTTTACTGATCACTTACGAATATATTTTATTGTCTGCAGCTTGCTGAGGTGTGCTATAATAAAAAGACAAGAACATATTGTAAGGCGGTGAACTTATGAATGAAAATCAGGTGGGTGTAATACTTGAAGAAGTTCGGGATATGTTCAAAACCTTGGCTGAGGGTCAGCAGATTATTGAAAATAGGTTGGGCAAAGTAGAGGAAGGACAGAAAGTACTGGAGAATGGACAGAAAGCATTAGAAAACGGACAGAAAGCGCTGGAAAATAGGCAGAAATCATTAGAATCTGATATGAGAAAAGTAAAATCTGATCTCCAGATAATTAAGTCATTTGTTATTGCTGCGGATAATAGTTTTAATGACTATGAAAACAGAATTAAGGCTCTAGAGAAAAAGACGGCAAATCTATGAAGATAGACAAAACACCCACAAAATTCGCGGGTGTTTTTTTAGTAATGTAATCTCACGTTCCAACAACGGAACATGAGGCTCTTGAATGCGTCGAGCAGGGCCGAAACGCTCAATGGAGGAAGCTGTAGATATCCATGTCGAGAAATAAATCTCAAAGGCTAGTTGTTGTCAGCCTTGTTTGTAGAATATATAATGAATATTGTGGCGGAGTTAGTTATGTTAAGTTAAGGAGGGTATTGAATATGTTGGCAGTAGCCTTAAATTATCTGGGTTCCGGACAAGAGAGAGAATTGGGGCCCGCGCTGCGCAAGTTATTCAATGATTTTAAGCGGGTCAAGTTTAGCCCCTGGGCTGATTTAGAGGAAGGTCCGTTGCAATTATGCCAACCACAGGGGAATGAAGATCTAATGAAGGATATTCAAAAGTCATGGAATCCGGCGGAAGCCCTGCTGGAACTTCGGGGACCAAAGGCTAAACTCCTAAGAGCGTTACGCTCGATGTTTTATTTCGACAAGGCGAAGGAATATCACAATGTATTCCTGGAAGGAGGCCAGGGGGTTGACGACTTTCCCTGGGCTATCCAGATCGTCATGCTTCAGCTGCCTGTCCTGGTAGGGGAGTATGATCCGGAGGTGATTCGGAAGGCGGATATCCTCGTAATCAATGGCTCGGATCAAGCAGAAATCGAGAATTTTAGCGCTGAAGCCAAAAAGATTCAGCCGGAGATCCCCATTTTTACGGAAAAGGTCCAAGTGGGTTTGTCGCAGGACATTAAAGCTTGTCTAGAGGCTTTATTTGCTGCCAATCTGGCAAAAAGAGACAGCATAAAAACAAAATTGGAGTTACGGCATCCGGATAAGCTTCTGAGCTGTACTCAGGCCCGCAGCCTTTCCGACGAGTTGGGGTTTAGTTCGTTTCTGGTCGGTAGTGTCTGCGATGAATTGGGTTACAGGATAACAAATTGTTGGCTGGGCTGTTTTTAGCGGATGTGGCTGGAGGATAAGTGAATTTACAGGAGGACCGATGATTATGGATGTTGTCCCGCAGGAACCGGTTTTGATTAAGCCGATCGGCGTTGTGGTTTCCGATTTTAAGAAGGTTAGTAAAACCTACGACCATAACCAGGAAAGCATGCTCTACATGCGGGAAGATCTTACGGCTGCGCTGATCGGACGGGAATACTTTTCCCATCTGCATGTTATTTACAGCCAGCATCGCCGGGGAGATTGGCTGAACCTGATCGAAGGGGAAGGAGAAGAGCCGCTGCTCACCCGGCCCTTCGCCAGTGAACCGGCCTGCCAGGGCGTAGAC
>JBAQLX010000575.1:0-2389 GCA_049302315.1 Desulfosporosinus sp. | reverse complement strand
GCTTCAGCTATGGCAACCGAACTATTGTAAAAATCTTCGAAACACGGTATCAATTGTTTCCTCTGTCTATCATAGCTTGAGGAAATATTATCAAACTCTATTTTAATGCCATCACTCATTTTTCAGTCTCCTCCTACTAATGCTTCATACGCATACTCCGAAACCGTATTGCAGATAACGTCTAGGTTTTCCCGACGCGCCCCAACCACATGCATCATCCTCCAAGTGGCGGGAAAACCGTGTTAAGTGAAGTGTCCCCTCCCCAAATTCATACATAATGTATATAATGGGCATACTGTACACTGTGTACACCATATGATATATTGGAGGTGGGGGAGGAATGACAATGCTATCTGAACTACAGTTTACTGAAGCTAGAAACCAATTTTCTACTCTTTATGATTCTGTCTTTAACTCTTTTAACCCTACTATCATAAAAAGAAAACAGACAGAACAAGTTGCTTTACTCAGAGTTGATCTTCTTAAGATGGTTTTAGAAGATTACAAACTTAACACTGGAATTATTCAGGAAGATGATGGTTCGATTACACTTACCTTGGATTCTCTGGAAATGTACGCAAATAACTCGACATTAGATTTAGCCTCTAGCGATTTAGTTGAAGATCTTAAATTATATGCACAAGATTATATGGATCGCTCCCAACTTTTCCTTCAAGCACCTAACCGCAAATCCCACTTCCCATATGTTTTAAAAGTCATGCTTTGTGACAACGATAAAGAAATTCGTTCACTCTTAGGTTTATAAATATGGCACCTAAATTCGGAGATTTAAAACGCTATTGCGATAAAAACGGTTGGGTGATGCTTCGTAATACTGACCATTGGTATTATGAAAAAGTACTGAGTGACGGGACTGTCTTAAGGACAAAAATAAGCCATGCAATCAATAAAGAAATTCCTAAGAATTTATGGGTAAGAATTCGACAAAAGCAACTTCAAATAAGCGAGACTGCTTTTTGGCAAGGCCTTTAATAACTGCCCTGATTCAAAAGGTCTTTTATTACCCATTAAACCTTCTCCGAAAGGGACATTTCACTTAACTACGGAATTTGCGAATATTTGTTCGGATATTCCGAGTATATTATTAGTATACCCGAAGATAATTACGGAGATATTCCCTTTCTCTCTAAAAGATAATTACTTTAATTACTTTAATTCGGGATACTCCATAATGTCATCCCAGTTTGTCTAAGCATTGGATAACCTATTCTGATAATACTTCTCCAACCTCTCATCACACCGTCCAACAATCTACGCCTTCTCCTCCGTAGTCAACTTCCTCCAAACATGCCTATTAAACTCCACATACTCGATATCCCGACACCGATTCATAAAGCGCATATCCTCAAACCGCTTAAACGGATTCATGAAGATATTTCTCTCAACATCCCTGTATTCATTGTTTTCTGACGATTAATTTTACAAATTAATTCACCACATCCTAAATTCGGCATTATTAAGTTATATTCCTGCCAAAAACTGTTTTGTTTTGCATTATTTATAAAAAATCCATGAACAAATAGAGATAACGCCAAAGAAGGCTCTTCTTTTTCCATCAAGAAGGGCCCTCTCTTAGGCTTATGCCTGAAGTGCTTTTACAAACTGACGATTGGTATCGCAACCATATAGCACTTGAGAAGCTGACTTGGAGCTAAGCTCCCCCACCAATCACCGGTGCTCATCTGCTGAACAGCTTTTAGCCCCTGGTTCCTTGAATTCCTCGACAAGTGGCTCGTAACTGAGGATGCTCTTCACAGAGGCGTAGGCCGAACTGGGTCAATGACAGACTTGGCATCAAAAAGATTCTTCAGCATTGCTTCTTGGCCAAAAAGTGCGATCCCATCAATATGCCTTCTGTCCATCATCACATAATCGGCAGTAGCTTTCAGATAGGGAGTGGGTCCCACCGAGCAGAGAATCTTGAACCCTTGATCGAGCAGGAACTGGAATTTGGGATTCCCAGGCAACACCGAGCTGCCAAAAGGATAAACATAGATATTGGTTGGGCCGATAAGCGATCCGACTTCTTTTTCCCAACGCAATGTATCATTCTCCAGATTTTGGTAAGACTCCATCCGGGCATCCAGATGGCTGTAGCCGTGCGAGGCAAACGTCCAGCCGGTTTCTTTGAGTCGTTCAATAATCGCTAAAGCAGACAGCCGTTCTTCCGGATAGGAAGGGGAATCCAATTTATGGGTGTTATAACCTAAAACCCCGCAATAGCCGGTAAAAGCCAGAATCCCCTTGGCTCCCTGGAAGGAAAAGTCGGGATGCTCAGCGACAAAGGCATCGATAATCGGGATAACCTCATTATCATGGGAGATGACTTTATCTCCGCTCGGGGATAGGGAATAAGTCGCCACATTGC
>JBAQLX010000574.1:0-4184 GCA_049302315.1 Desulfosporosinus sp. | reverse complement strand
TCCAGTAGATAATCAACGGAATAGTTACCGGTCCGCCTGATGGTGACTGAGCCGTCCACATCATTCCACATAGCCAGCTGAACAGCCCGTTCTCCGACTTCCCGGGCTTCATGCTGATCAATGTCGGACACGCAGCCGAAGAAAGAACGCTGCAAGTAGCCAAAGGTGTCGCTGCGCACCCGGGAAATGTTCAGCTTCTCACTGATCTGATCCGATAACAAGTCTCCCAGGGCGCAGGTGCCAGAAAGCCGCACATTGCCGTGAGCATCCTTCTCGACTTTCTTGCTCCTCGTTGTGACAATGGGTACCCCGGAATAATCCTTAATCCCTTCGGAAACGGCAATTATACAGATCCCATACATATCATAAACCTCTTTTACATCCAGAAGGAACTGCTTCATGCTGAAGACCCTTTCCGGTAGATAGATGAGATGAGGCCCGTCGGCTTCATATTTTCGGGCAATGGCCGAAGATGCAGTTAAAAATCCGGCATGCCGACCCATTACTACGCCAATATATACCCCGTTTAAAGCCCTGACATCCAAGTTAATACCCATAAAAGCCTGGGTGACAAATCCGGCCGCCGAACCAAAGCCGGGAGTATGGTCATTTAACATTAAATCATTGTCGATAGTTTTAGGCACATGGATTACCCGCAAATCATATTCAAAGCCGTAGCAGGAGGCATCATTTTGAAATAAATTGACTTACATTAGCGGAAATGATAATTTTATCTTAGCTGAACATTAGAGGACATCAGACTTGATTTTAGCCATGGGTTAAAGTTACTAATATATTTTAGGAGGTTGGGCCTCATGGTTGTACGAAAAGAAGATATTCATAACTTGGTTGAGCGCCTTCCTGAAGATGATCAAAAAACCGTTTTTGATTTTATGCAGTATTTATTGAACCGTTCAACAAAAAAACTGGCGGGTTGGGAAAGAATCGATCAAGCAGATCCGGACGATGAACCTTTATCCGAAGAAGAACTTCGCCAGCTGAATAGCGATGCTGGTTATGTTACGGGGGAGGAAGCTAAACGTGAGTTCGGATTACAAGTTGATCTACCATAAGGACGCGCTTAAATTCCTAGCCAAACAAGAAGTTGGTGTTCAAGAACGTATTGCGAAAGGGCTTACTGGCCTTTTGTTGATTCCACCAAAAGGTGATATTAAACTACTGAAGGGACATGAGGGGTTATATCGCCTCCGGGTTGGAACATACCGCTTACTTTTTGAAATTAATCACACTGAAAATATCGTGTATATTCAGGCCATAGATTCCCGTGGAGGGATATATAAGTGACAAAAAGGCCGGTTCCCTTAAAGTAAGGAAACCCGGCCTTTTTGTTACAGAAGATGTCGTAACTAATTATGATTCCAGTAACTGAAGTACACCAATGGCAAGTCGACAGCGCCACACATTTAGAAGATCGTATACTTTATTCTTATAAGTGATATACGTCTCCTTGTCATTGGCGGCGATTTGGAGCAGCTCATGTTTCATTTCCTTAATGGTTAATCGAAGGGTTTTGGCTGCTGTATTAATTGAAACACAGCTTGTCTTGACTCTGTTGTCGGCGGAAAGCAATAAAGAAGTATGGAGCTAATGACTTGTATGTAACAATGAATATGCTCAGAGTGATCGAAAATCGATGAAGGCCGGAGGCGGCAAATATTTGAATTTATTGCCATCATAACTGCAAAGAAAGTAGTCAGTTTAACAAAGGCCTTCCTTCCTGTATCCCAACGATGGCTCTTCCCCTAATGCGATCATACAATAAAGTCCTCTCGCCATAATGACAGGAGGACTTAACAATCTTTAGTGTTTTTCTACTCCAAGATACTCTTTTAAGGCAGCTTGGGTAATTTGGGGGAAATTAACTCCTTGTTTTTCGGCTAATTCTTTTAACCAGGCAAGCAATGTGATATTTGTTTTTACTGCCCGATTATCCATTTCATTCGGAAGATGAAGTTAAGAGATTACAAGATAACTAAATCATCCATGGAGGGCAGCCCTTTAATCTTTTCAAACTACTTTACCGAAATATGTTAGGGGGATTTAAATATTGGTATTATTTGTGGCCACATAAAGAACAGTTAACCTCGCCGTAATGCGTCAAATCCTTGATCACTTCTCCGGCAACAATCAGACCAACCACTGACGGTACAAAAGCATTGCTGCTGGGAATCTGCCGACGTTCAGTGCATTTTCGTGCCGTACCGGGAGGGCAAATACAATTTGACCGGCAGCTGGTGGTCATATCATCAAGGGGAGCAATTGCCGGCTCTTTGGAGTATACAACCTTCAGCTTTTTGACACCACGCCTGCGGAGCTCCTGACGCATTACTTTTGCTAGCGGGCAAATAGAGGTCTGATAGATGTCCGCCACCTCAAAAGCGGTAGGGTCAACCTTGTTGCCGGCGCCCATGGAACTAATGATCGGAACGCCAAGCTCCTGTGCTTTTAAGACAAGCTCCAACTTTCCGGTTACCGTATCGATAGCATCCACGATATAGTCATATTGTAAAAAGTCAAACTGGCCGGATGTCGCCGAGGTATAAAATATTTTATAGGTGTTCACAACCGCATGGGGGTTGATTTCTGAAATCCGCTCCTTGGCCACATCGACCTTGTATAGACCTACTGTTTTTCTGGTTGCGATAATTTGGCGATTGAGATTTGTCAGACAGATTCGATCATCATCGATTAGATCCAACGTACCAATGCCACTACGAGCAAGTGCTTCCACCGTATATCCGCCGACTCCGCCGATACCGAAAACAGCCACACGCGCTTTGGCGAGTCGGCCCATTCCTTCTTTGCCAAACAGCAACTCTGTTCTTGAAAATTGATTGAGCATTCAGTTTCTCCTTTGTCAAAATAACAGCTATCTTCCGCCTTATTTAAAGTGTTTCTCGATAATCAGCGTGATCATCTATTCAGGAGCCTAGGGAATAGGAGATATGGTTTTGCAGTGCAATCCTCGGAATTCTTTGGAAGCTCCTTTTTGCCCCCTATATTACCATGGGATTAGTAGGATAACAAGATTTTGCAAGGCCTCTATAAAGTATTCTCTTGGATTGCTAAGGTGAGTATCTGTGACACATGATGTAAATACTCACTGATCTGGAGAAATTTGTGATATGGATCAGCAGTAACTGTGCGGCGCCTCATTGCTAAAAATAGTGAAGAGGTAGGAATCCTTTGATATTGGGATTCTTACCTCTTTTTGGTTCCATAAATGCTATACCATGTAAATTTATGGCTCACCTTGTGGAATAATCCTGAGAGGCTTAATTCAAAAATAATATTTCCAAAAAAGGTATTGAAATATTATTGTTAAGGGTTTACTATCTATATAACCCCTAAACACTACCGGAATAGTATGATATAAAATATGAGGAGGATGAAAATGCCAAAGATTGCCAAGAGCTTAACAGACCTGATTGGGAATACACCCTTGTTAGAGTTGTCAAATTACATTGCTCAGAACAGTTTGCATGCTAAGGTGATTGCCAAGTTGGAATACTTTAATCCGGCGGGAAGCGTGAAAGACAGAATTGGCGAGGCCATGATTAAGGATGGCGAGGAAAAAGGTCTTATTACCAAGGATACGGTTATTATTGAACCGACCAGTGGGAATACGGGGATCGCCCTTGCCTTTGTAGCGGCCGCTAAAGGCTACAAATTAATTCTCACCATGCCTGAGACGATGAGTATGGAAAGAAGAAGTCTCTTAAAGGCACTGGGGTCTGAACTGATCCTAACACCGGGTGCAGAGGGCATGAAGGGTGCGATCAAGAAAGCGGAAGAATTGGCGGCACAAACCCCAAATTCTTATCTTCCTCAGCAATTTAAAAATGAAGCCAATCCTGAGATTCATCGGACGACTACTGCCGAAGAAATCTGGAGAGATACCGGCGGACAAATTGATATTTTTATCAGCGGTGTAGGTACAGGCGGCACAATCACAGGTGTTGGCGAAGTTTTGAAGCAAAGAAATCCTCAAATTAAGATCATCGCCGTCGAACCTCACGATTCGCCGGTATTGTCGGGTGGAAATCCCGGGCCGCATAAAATTCAAGGAATTGGGGCCGGCTTTGTACCGGATATTTTAAACACAGCTGTGATTGATGAGATTATTAAGGTGAAAAATGAAGACGCCTTTGCAACGGCAAGAG
>JBAQLX010000573.1:0-5291 GCA_049302315.1 Desulfosporosinus sp. | reverse complement strand
AAAGACGTAGGCAATTTTGATATTTTCCACTTGAAAACGCGACGTTTCTAAGGTTTGGCCGCAAACTCAATATCACGACTTCATCATCCCTTCCTCCCTTCTTAAACTTCACTTTCCATAACATAATTTAATATAGCATCAGCTCCGGCTTTATACCCTCCAGACTCTCGAAAATCCTCACCTATTTTTCCTGCACTTTCATAAAATGACCTGCTCTCCATAATGTACACAGACTTTTCTAATAGATATTCCGAATCAATATCATCTTTTGTAATACATATCCCCGCGCCCAATTCCTCAACTCTTTTGGCAACCATTACCTGCTCGGATTGCTGGGGCAAAATCAATAGGGGCACTCCAAAATAAAGGGCTTCGTTCACACTGTTCATTCCACCGTGAGATATAAACAGACTGGCTCTTTTTAAGACTTCAATCTGGGGAACATAGTCCTCAATATAAATATTGGACGGTACAACTCCAAGTTCTTTTTTATTTACTTTGCTGCCTATGGAAATCAATACATTAAATCCCGACTCAGAAAATGCTTTTATACATTCCCTGTAAAATTTCAGTCTTTCATTTGCGATAGTCCCTAAAGAGATATAGACAAACTTCCTGTCTCCAATATTTCTAAATGAAAAATCCGGGGCATCCTTCCTGTCGCAGATTGACGGGCCTATAAATGCGAACTTATCACCAAGCTTAGCTCCATCCGGCTGAAATTGCCAAGATGTGAATACAATATTTAAATCTTCTTCGTTACGGAAGAGATCCATTATTTTGCTTTCTGCTCCATATTTTACTTTTAATCTTCTTTTTATGGAAACAATATCAAAAATTTGGCCCATACCTTCTTCAAGCGCCATTTTAAAAATTTTCTTTCTAAATCCATCGGCTTTACCGGTTGTCTTTCCGGTGAACACAAAAGTAGAAGTCGTATTTACAGCCTTTATTCCAAGATGCTTTGCTATATACTTGCCCCAGGGGGACATGGAATCATGAATGATGTAATCAGGCTGCAATTTTCTGATATACTCCATTTCTTCGGACATTACCTCTTCTGTAGCTTTTAGCAGCATTCCTGCCAGCTTTACAAAATTACCGCCTGCTGTTGGCCCTTGAGGAAGAGAGAAACTGTAGGGCTTATATTTTGCACCTGCATTTTCAATCTTTTCTCTGAATGCTTCAGTACTGTAATATATGATTGTTTCTCCTCTTTTCACCAACTCATTTACTATTGGCAGTGTTGGGTTAATATGTCCATGGGCAGGTACATTAAAGAAAATTCCGATTCCCATTAGTTTTCACCTTCCTCTCAAAAGCCTTTCCTTTTTCCATATCCTTATTCACTTAGTTTACTTGCTTCATCAATGGCTTTTTGCAAGGAATTAAACATCGCCTCTTCTTCAGCCGGTGGAGCGTTCTCTCCTGTTAACAACTGCCAGGCCTTTTCAACATTGGGCAATCCGTAGCCGGACTTCTGGTCTTTTCCCTCTTCTAAAATGTCCTCGGCAGATTCATTTAATATGGCAGCAAGTTCAGCAACATTTATATCAGGCTTCTGAGCCAGCATTATTGAAGCAATACCTGAAACAACCGGTGCGGCCATACTGGTTCCATCCCAGGCTTCATATTGATTTCCGGGTACAGCGCTCAAAATTTTCACACCAGGAGCAGCAACCTCTACGCTATTCCCATAATTTGAAAAGCTTGCTTTTGTCTTGAGTGGATTAATGGCGCCTACTGTATATACATTCTCCAGCCCTGCCGGAGTATAGCTGTCAGAGTTTTGGTTATCATTTCCGGAAGCAGCTACCACAAGTACGCCCTTTTCACTGGCATAGCGAACAGCATTAGCGATGTCCACATCCTCACCGGGTCCTCCCAGGCTGAGATTGATAATGTTTGCTCCCTGATCAACAGCATACTCAATGCCTTTGGCAACAATATCCGACTGCCCATATCCTTCTGCATCCAAGACCTTGATAGGGATAATCCTAACATCAAGTGTACCGGCAACACCGACAATACCCTCGCTGTTATTCATTTCTGCAGCAATTATTCCGGATACATGGGTTCCGTGACCATTATCATCCATAGGGTCGGAGTCGTTATTTATAAAATCATACCCTTTTTCCAAGTCTACTCTGTTTTCTAAATCCGGATGTGTATAGTCAACACCGGTATCCACAACCGCTACATAAACAGTTTCCTTTTGCTCAACCAGGGACCACACATGATTGGCATTTGTATAGGACACCGCCCACTGGGATTTTACTCCCGGGTCGTTGGCCTCAATATCATTGGTTTGGGAGAGCTTGTCAATAATAAAATCCTTGCTGACTTTTATTTTGGTAATAGGCCTGATTATGCCTATTTTTCTGGGCTTTTGAATACGTCTTATGCCTTTCATTGCCGACAACCTTTGTTCCAATTCCTTTTCACTGCCATTAGAGCTGATGAGATATCTCCCGCCTTTAAGCTGAGTTATTTTAACATTGCCCAAGCCTTTTTCAATTTCAGAAATATTTTGTCCATCCTCTAATTCCACAATTTGTTTATTTGCTCCGGCTTCTTCTAACTCTTTTGTGCTATTTGTACCGGCTGCACAGCCGAATAGAGTTGTACTTAACATCAATATTGCCAAAAGCAAACTGCCTCTTTTTAATAACCTTGCTCTCATTAAATAATCATCTCCTTTTTTACATGTTATAGCTGCTCGGCATGCATTGGCATTTATTGCCGGGCAGCATCTCAATTTTTTTAGAAACTGAACCCATGTTTAATCTTAGCCTTGACCTGTTTAATTTTGGCCTTTATTTGTTTGACATTTATTTCATCGGCATTCAAAACGTCTTCCGGTATGGTTATTTCGGTTTGATTAAAACCATCCAGGGTTATAGCGCTGGAAACGGCGACAGTTTTTCCTTCCTCTGTGCTGCCATTAATGGTCACTTCAACCCGGTCCAGATACAGGGTGTCTTTTTGCACATAGAATGTATAGCGGGCATCGGTTTCCAGATTGTCAGGTAACTCAATACCTTTCCCTTCCAGGACTGTGGTGATGTTTTTCTTTAAATCACCCTCGCCATGGATTACATAATGTGTATCATCGGTTTGTTCACTGTCCAACACAAAGGTTGCGGTGGGGGGGATATCCTGTAAGGCGTCCTTGAGATTAAATGATTTTTGGGATAACCTTTCTCTGAACCTGTTTATCTCTGCTTTAACAAATTCTCCTGTTTTCCCGCTCAGCCAGTAAATATAGTCTCCCTGTACATAAGCCTCCCTGATTTTTTCTCCATCTTTAATTGTCTGCCCATGCAGGCTGCGATTTGCCTTATCACTTTCAACCAGATGCCGGATTTCCACATTTGTACCGTCTCTGTCAACAGTATAGATACCCTCTGTTTTAAAACTGTCCAATTGTTTCATTGTCTCCATAGACTGGGTCATGATGTCCTCTGCGGGCAACGCTGCCTCTGAAGTCCCTGCAGCTATTGCAGGTATTGAGGCTGTTAAAACCATCATGGCAACTAATAAAGCTGAAATCATTTTTTTCATGGTAGAACCTTCCTTTCATTTTATTTGTTTTATTTTCGTTGCTTAAATTCTACCAATGAATTATTAAATAGAAATATTGAATAAATTAAGAATTATTAAGAGGGAACTGCATGATGCGATTCCCTCCATAATAAAAAATATTTTATTTCACCGGAATTGAGAAGGAGATTCCCAACCCGCCGCCTGCCGACCTGTAAGCCCATATTGCGCCCCCATGGGCTTCAATGATTCTTTTACAGATTGCCAGCCCCAATCCACTGCCTCCCTTATCTCTCGACCTTGATTTATCAACCCTGTAAAATTTATCAAATATCTTATCCAGTTCTTCCTGGGGTACTCCTGCGCCATTATCCTCTATGGAAACTTTTAGTTTTTTCCCTTCCAGGATACAAATCATTTTTATTTTTAGATTCTCGTTTCCATACTTTTTAGAGTTAGAAATCAGATTATCAAATACCCGTTTGAGTTTATCCTTGTCAACCATCATGATCATACTATTGGGCACCTGGTTCTCCAATGCAAATTCACCATGATGTTCCTTAAGCTCTCCCTCATATTTTTTAGATAATTCCTCCATAAATGGCCGGACTTCAACTACGCTCTTTTTAAAAGCCGTATACTGTAATTCATTAATGGCAAATTCGTGAAATTCCTCTAAAAGGATATTCATGTCCCGGGCCTTGTCATAAATAATTGTAGAATATTCCCTGGTACGTTCTTCGGTCTGCCGTTTGCCCACCATCAGCCTTTCGGAAAAACCGATTACCGATGTCAGCGGGGTTTTCAGGTCATGAGAAATGGACAGAATAATATCTACCTGCTCCTTTCGCGATATTTTTAAACGTTCTGCCATTTCATAAAACTTGTTGCAAAAATATCCTATCTCATCCTTACGCTTGGTGTAAGGCAGATTTATGCTTAAATCATTATAACTGAACTTATCCAATATTCTTTGAAGTATGAGTAAAGGTTTAACAATAAAATAATGCAGGTAGATTATGATACTGACGATTACTAACCCCAACAATGTAAAACCTATCATCCGAAAACGGCCAAAGGATCCGCCCCATCTGAAATTTCTTAGAGGGGAGGGGTGTATTATCTCCATAATGTAGACAAGATTATTTTTATAAAATGCAGTCTCCTTCTGCTTTAATACCGGAACTTTATCATCTTGGCCTCCGGTTTCCATAACTTTATTGCCATTGGTATCTAAAATTTTCACTCTGATAGTCTCAGTTTCATAAATTTCCTGCAGGTTATTTTCCATTTCCTTTCTATCCGGATAGCCGCTCATAATTTCCCCAACAATTCTTTTATTGATTTGATCATAATGCAGCCAATAGTTGTCCACTTCTTCTCGGAGGTCATCATATAAAAACAGCCTGAAATACCCCAGTAAGAGAACTACAAAAATTAGAAAGACTGTCAAAATATATAAAGGCATTTTATATTTGATACTCATTTGACTTCCGATCTCCCTACGAATTTATAACCTACACCCCAAACGGTTTTAATATATTTTCCATCCGGGTCCAGTTTATCCCTGAGGTATTTAATATGTACCGTAACCGTATTAATCTCTCCGTAATCAGTGTTCCCCCAGATGCTCTTATAAATCTTTTCACGGCTTAAAACGATGTTCTGGTTGCTTGCCATGTAGGCCAGGATCTGAAATTCCCGGGTAGTCAAATCAATTTTCTGTCCATCTTTCCAGACTTCAAAGG
>JBAQLX010000572.1:0-5285 GCA_049302315.1 Desulfosporosinus sp. | reverse complement strand
GAATTAACGTACGAAGATTTCCTGGAATGGTCAGAAGACGGACACCTTAAAGAAATAGGGTGTATTACCCTTGAGGATGTAGAAGATGCCTTGATTGGGGAATTTGGAGAATGGGAGGAAGTTTCTTAGCATCCTACGGCGATAAGTGTTCGTTGTGGGTCAGCGCCTTCGGCGATAGTCTCCACCGGAGACTATCGTGATCGACACGTTCCATTGCTATTCGCTTGTCGCTAAGGTTAAACCGCGTAACCTCCGGGCTTCTCTGCCAGTGCGTCGCTCCTTGCCGTCCATGGCACCGCGACATCAGTCCATCCTTGGACAAGTCCCAACGCGGTTCTTCACGCCTTATCGACTGCGCTCATTGACGCAATTCCTCTCTCCGTGCTCTCTAAGCTAAGAAACTTCCTCTGGCTTGGGTCTATGGGGGGAACGACAATGGAACGACGAAACGAAACGCGAGGGAGGATCCGATTATGGTAGAGGTAGAGTACCTCAATGACTTGCAGGAACGCTTTTTCACCTGGTGTGATAATGCCGTGCAAGAACTTATTGACCGCAAAGGAACCATACTCAAGCAAAGTCGGCCGCGCAAGAATCCGGACGGCAGTTATGATCTGGTCCTAAAAATGGCTGCTCACGATGAAACTGCATTCGAGTTTGCCGTGCCCGTACCGGAGGAGTTTCACAAGCTTCTTGAGCATGAGTACTTCATCAATCACCCTTTCTAATTTCTCGTGGTGACAAAGTATTGGAGGCAGCATAAAAAGTTGGTATTTATACCGACTTCTTATGCTGCCTCCAAAATAGTCATCCCTTCCCTTGCTTCCACTAACTTCTTTTTAAGTCAATCAGCAAAAGGATTTCTCAATGGGAGGCAATAATTCCTCCAAAAGCTCGATTTCGCCCTCTCTTTACGCAAGAGCATAGCACTTCAGGCCTTCATCGTACCTGACTAATCCATGCCGGATTGAATTATTCAGGCGCCTGGATACTTCAGACGGGGTCAGGTCCAAAACCTTAGCGATCTCTCCGTTTACTAGGGGTCTCTCCCGCAAGAGTGCAATAATTTGACTGTCCGCCAATTTCTCGCCAACTGTTTCCTCAAACAACCTGCTGCCCTCGCCACTGCTGAAGAATTCACTATACTCTTCATCCGTTTTAAAACGCACTCGCAGTCTCTCTATGTCTATAAGTTTAATGTAGGGAACTAGTTTGGTAACTGCTGCAAGTTTGGTCTTTAAGGCTTTTTCGTCTATGCCTTCGCTTTTGCCAAGAGGTCCTAACCTCTCAATCTCCCTGCCGAATTCATTCATAATATTGGCGAAGCGGATTCCTTCACCGGCCGATACCCATTCAATCCTTAATCTTTCGGGGTTCATACCTATGCGCTCCAGTATTTTTTTGCATAGCGACACCATTCTTATGGCATCGTAATTTCCTTCCGTATTGTAATGGCAGTCACTAAGATGACAACCTCCGATAAATACCGCGTCTTGTCCATTGGAGAAGGCTCGGAGGATGTGTTCCATCTCCACTCTGCCGGAACACATCACCCTTAAAAGCCTAATATAAGGGGGATATTGAAAACGGGAAACACCGGCCAGGTCCGCTCCTCCGTAGCAACACCAATTGCATATTATACCTAAGATCCTTGGTTTAAACGCAAGTTCCGCACTCATTCTATTTCACCGCCTTAGTTAGTAATCCCGGTTCACTCACTGGTTTGCTGCAAAATCTGGAATCGCCGCGTCAATTTGGCACATCAGCTCGTCATTGGTATAGTGCTTGAGAGAAATAGCCTTTGTCGGACACTTGGCGTTACAGAGACCGTCTCCCTTACAGAGAACAGAATTAACTACAGCCTTTCTGCCTTGAGGTGTCTCATGAAACTCGATGGCCCCATAAGTGCACACCGCAATACAGGCCCCACACGAAATACAGTTACTCTCATTCACCTCGCAAACAGAGCCGGAGGCTATGACCGTATCGTGGGAAAGGAGAGTTAAGACCCGGCCGGCAGCTCCATAAGCCTGGCTAATCGTTTCCGTTATATGCTTGGGATAGTGCGCTATCCCACACAGGTAAATACCGTCCGTGCTAAAGTCAACCGGTCTTAATTTAACATGCGCTTCTTGGAAGAAACCATCCGGACTCGTATTCACTTTAAATAACTTGGTAACTTCCTGACTTCCCGCCGACGGAATAACAGCGGCAGCTAAAGCAAGCGCATCCGCATCTATCTCCAGCTTCTTACCTAAAACAGGATCGGTCACGGTGACCCTTAAAACACTCCGGCCATCCTCAGCAACAGCGGCTGCCACCTGAGGTCCATCCTGCGGCTCATAACGGATGAACCTGACATCCTTACCGGCCGCTTCCCGGTAATAATCCTCTCTTAAGCCGTACGTTCTGATATCCCTAAACAGAATGTAGATCTCCATCTCGGGTTTCAGCCCTTTGAGTTTCAGAGCGTTCTTGATCGATTCGCTGCAACAGATCCGGCTGCAATAGTTTCTGTCTTCATTTCTACAGCCTACGCATTGGATCATCACCAAGCTCTGGGTGTTAAGCAGCCTTTCTTCTCCTTTAGCAATTTGCTCCTCCAACTCCAGTTGGGTCATTACCCGCTCATCTTCTCCATAAAGATATTCGGTGGGTTGGTATACTTCAGCGCCTGTTGCGAGAATGGTTGCGCCATGTTCTATTTCGATGACCCTTCCTTCAGACTTAACCTTGGTTACAAAATTTCCTACAAAACCGCCGGCCTCTGTGATGTCAGCATTTGTATAGACATGGATTAAACGGTGCTGATAAACCTGACGGATGAGACCACGCAAATACTCTTGAACATTCAGCCCTTCCAGGGTGTAATGGATTCTGCGCGCTATTCCCCCCAGGTCCGGATTTTTTTCTACCAAGTAAACTTCATGTCCCTGCTCGGCCACGCTCAGAGCGCTGGTCAGTCCGGCCAAGCCTCCTCCGACCACTAAGGCCGCCTTGTTGACAGGCAGATCAAATTCCTGCAAGGGCTCCAAACGTCTGGCGCGGGCTACCGACATTCGGATAATATCTTGTGCCTTCTGGGTGGCATTCTCCTTTTCTTTAGAGTGAACCCAAGAACAATGTTCTCGAATATTAGCCATGTCGTAGAAATATTGATTAATTCCCGCTTCCCGCAGCGTGTCCCGGAATAGCGGCTCATGTGTCCTTGGGGTACAGGCAGCGACAACCACACGATTAAGTCCTTTTTCTTGGATCGATTTTGACAGTTTCGCGGCAGCCTCCGTAGAACAAATAAAGAGGCTCTCTTCAGCGTGAACAACATTAGGCAAAGTCAGCGCATATTTTACCGTAGCAGGCACATCGACTATTCTTCCGATATTCGCTCCACAATGACAGACGTAGACACCCACCCTGGGCTCCTCTCCTGAGGTATCCCTTTCCGGCGGATATATCCTTGCTCTGGCCAGATTCCCCCGCCGGTAGTCAAGGAGCTGCCCACATTGGGAACCGGCCCCACTGGCGGTCACAACCGACTCAGGGATATCTACCGGGCCCTGAAAGGCGCCGCTGATGAAAATTCCCGGGCGAGTGGTCTCCATAGGATTACCGGGATTGGTTTTACAGAAGCCATGAGTATTGAGCTCAATACCGCAGACATTTGCCAAGCGCACCGCATCCGCAGGAGGGTTCAAGCCGATGGATAAGACCACCATCTCGAATTCTTCCTCTTTTACTCCATCCTCATAAGTAGAATACCTGATCGTTACATTCTTGCTTTCCGGGATCTCTTTGCCGATTGATACATAGCTTCTGATAAACCGAATCCCGGGAAGTTTCTCCGCCCTTTGGTAGAATCGCTCAAAATCCTTGCCATAAGAACGGACATCGTTATGGAATATCGTACACTCGGCCCCATCGTCATGGTCCTTGGTCAAAATCACCTGTTTTTGGGTATATGTGCAACATACGCCTGAACAATAGCTGTTGGCGCCCGAGACTACCGATCTGGAACCGACGCAGTGAATCCAGGCTACTTTATGGGGATGCTTCTTGTTGGAAGCGCGCAGGATCTCCCCTTCATATGGTCCGGTGGCACATAACAGCCGTTCATAGTCAAGACTGGTTACCACGTTCTCATACTTTCCATAGCCATAGTCGTTCTTCAACTCCGGATCAAATGGCTCAAAGCCCGGCGCCAGAACTATCGCTCCGACTTTTACCTCTACCTTCTCCGGCTTTTGATTAAAATCTATGGCGTTAGACTGACAGACTGTTTGGCAAATCGTACATTTCTTTTCTTTAAGGTAAAGGCAACTGTCATCTATATAAGTTACTAGGGGAATTGCTTGCGCAAAGTAAATATGAATAGCTTTATTATTCGAGATCTCTTGATTAAATTGATCCGGGTACTTGACCGGGCAGTATTCCACACAGGTAGTACAACCTGTGCATTTGCTCTCGTCAACATATCTGGGCTTTTTAATCAGGGTTACCTTGAAGTTGCCCGCTTCCCCTTCTACACTGTCAACTTCAGTATAGGTCATGATCTCTATATTGGGATGCCTGTTACATTCAGAAAACTTAGGGGATTCAATGCACATGGAGCAGTCATTAGTGGGAAAGGTCTTGTCAAGCTGGGACATTTTGCCGCCAATAGTCGGTGATTTCTCAACCATGTAGACCTTAAAACCGGCAGTGGCCAGATCCAGAGAGGCTTGAATACCGCTGATCCCTCCGCCAACAACCATTACGTCTCCAAAATTACTGCCTGCAAGACTTTGAACAAGCTGTCCTTCAATTCTTTCTAGTTCTTTTTCCATTTCTCTCCGCCCTCATCAAGTTTTATATGCCCGTACTGTTTGGTTTGGTCGGATCATTTTCACAAGAATTTTGCACACATATTTCTTCATAATCCTCCTGTTTCTTTAATTTCATTACGTATAGCTTATCATTACATATAACTGATTCATGATGCAATTTCATAATGCAATTACCATGCCATACAATGCCATTATCATAATAGGGCTACCTTTAACTGTCGAAAATTACTCCTCAACGGTAAAACTCTCATATATATTTATTTTTAGGGGGGTAGTCTGTTAGCGCCAGTTCGTTTAAAAAATGTATAATTATACATTGATAACTTTTAGCTAATATTAATTAACAATATATAAGATTTTCACCGACATGTAATGGCACTCCAGTCATAGCCACATTTTATATCGGACTCTGTTACCGGACTAGTAACAACCGCCTGCTCAAGGAGTCTTTGAAAAACAAGA
>JBAQLX010000571.1:0-2270 GCA_049302315.1 Desulfosporosinus sp. | reverse complement strand
TCTCTTTTTTAACCTTCCGAAGCTCGATCAGTTCTCTGCCCAAAATATTGAGCATGCGATAAATCTCTGCCGCCAGAGGACCGTCCCTCCCTTCATCGGCTATGAAATTTTGGTAGTCCTCATTATCAAGTTCGCATTCAATTTCCTGAATAATATTCAGTAATTCAATATGATTAATTGGTCTCACTAGACTATCATTTACTATAAGTCTCCTAAAGCCCTTAAATTGGGGATTAAGGTGGCTAAACTTATTGAAAAGCATTGAGTATTCATCCCAATAAGGTTCATAGCCTCCATTATGATCAGCTTCCTCAGAATCCCAGTTAAAATCATCTGCGCAATCATCGTTGCAAAAGCGTTTCTCACTCGTAATAAAATAAACCTCGTCAAGAGGTTTGAAGCACTGCGTGCAGCGGTCCGGGACTATTTTCACTTTCCAAGTTTTCTCATCGTTTATCAGCCAGCCTTCTTCTTTCAACTTCGAAAGTAAGTATCGGCCTATATAAGCAACAGGTCCAATTTTTCCACTTGCTTTCGTAATACGCTTCAGAAGTCTTGGCTCATCCTTTTCTAATATCGCAACTATCGCATAGCTGGTTGTAGTACGGGTCTTGATTAGATGGGGAACAACATGATTTCGGAACAGTTGTTGATCTTTTTCGTTTAATATCATGTTCTAATCACTCCATTTCCGCTAAAATCGGGAAGTAGGGGGTTCCCCCCTCCACATTATTAAATTACAAAGCCTTTTGTTCATTATCAAATAATCGATTATTCGTTTGGGTCCATAATTATATCGTCATAAAAGCGTGGCGACCTGCTTAATTGTTCAAAGACAAATAAAACTAAGTCTGGGTCTCCAGATAAGAGCTTAAAATCTTGTACCACACTATTCATCACTTTAATATAGCGCTCCCGATCAACATAGTGATGATCGGGATGTTGTGGGATAAATCCAAAAAGCCTCCGCAGAAGCTCATCCTGTGCCTCTGCAGCTCTTTGCATAGACCTCACAAAATCGTCTTGAGACACATCATTATTGTCCACTTTGTTCACATGATATTTCATGTGCACTTCAGTCATGTTAATCATCCTTTCTTTCAGATGGACTTAACTTTAGCCTAGTTGGGTCATATGATTAGGATCCCTAATCAACTGGGTTATTACAGATCTCCGAATTTTGCTTTGTATTGTTCGACCAACGCGACCGCGTTAAAAAGGGCTGTTTGAGCGTGGGAACCACTCCACGCCTTAGCGGCGGGATCTGTTGCCCTTAGAAATGCAAAGTTAAAGGTTATTGCACTACCTACTTGGTCCGTGAACTGAACTAACCAACGCCACAACACTTCATCCTCTGGTTGGACACGAATATTTTCCTCCACTGTGATGGACAAGTTCCATAAATCAGCCTTTTCTCCCAGAGCTTTTAGTGCGCTTTCCTTATCTGTCCGTGTATTAGATAGACTAATGTTTTGATACTCTATGAAATAGGAGTTTACCATCTTTGCTGTTGCTACAAGCTTATCTCTATCATACATAGTCTTACTGGAAGCCTTAGTAGGTGCACTAGGGATGGAATCTGAAGGTTGGACGGTCTTTGTCTTGTCGCCTGGAGAATTTTGCTGGACGTCTTTGGTATTTTTTTGCTTAGTATCTAGAGGTAAGTTGTCGAGTTTATCCGCCACTTTTTTGTTGTAATACTCAAGAAGCATTTGTGCCTCATCAGCTTTTAGTGAAGGTACAGGATAGTCATCACGGATATTCATAAATATCCTGTCAACGGAACCTTCATTAACCCGAACTTGGATCTCGTTCCCCGGGAATTCAAAAATGTACAACTTACCTTGACTATCGTTAGTGCTTTTCGTCGGCACTCCCATCATGTCTGTAACAAGATACTCTTTGTCACTTACTTTTAGTCCTCCATCCAAACCACCGCCTATTGCGTCAACCAATATATCACGAAGTATTCCTTCTTTGGAAAAGGTCCATTGTTGCTTCTGTAAGTCGGACGTGATGACGTAATATTTAACACCATTAACTTGTTTAACTTCAATAGCAGCATCAGACGGAATTTTATTTTTAACAGCTGAAAACGGCAATCCTACCTTTGTATCAGAAATTGTCCATTCTTTACTCTTCGGCAGGGATGTCTTGGGTACGGGTGTCTGAAGGGCACTACTGTTTTTATGAGCAACACCAGTCTTTGCAATTGCTTGATTGTGCACGAAGAGCATAATAATAAAAAAAGATAGGCTTAAACCTATACT
>JBAQLX010000570.1:0-4855 GCA_049302315.1 Desulfosporosinus sp. | reverse complement strand
CAAATATACCGTTATTAATAATGCGCTCCTTTTGTTTAATCCCATCACTCCAGCTCGCCAAGTCAAAAACGTAATAAATGGAATACTTCCCAAAAAAACTGTAATTTCATATGCCAGAATACGGGTTCCCCCCCTTCATCCTGTACATCATAATAATGCCAGAATACGGGTTCCCCCCCTTCATCCTGTACATCATAATAATGATTCGACAGAAGTTTTATTTCTCCTGCTTCTTTCTCCATTGATTCGTTCAATTAATCAAATTTGCATAAATTGCATAAACTAACATAAACTAATTATTAGCTTCTTACACTAAAAAAAATAAATTTGTAAAGGATTAATGGAATTAAAAGAGAATACTAGTTTAGTTTAGTTTAGAAAGAAGTTTTGAAATAACAAAACTAACGACACTAAAACTTGACTGGACCGAAAATTAAATTTTGTGCTTTGACCTTGGATTTGGAGGGCTTGCTATGTCACAAGATCAACAAACCGTTCCTGAAGACATCTTTAGTTTGAAGCAAAGAATAGATATCCTGGAAAACCAACTTGAAGAGATCCGTTTACATACTCATGTCCTTTTAGACATTGCGCGTGCTCTTAACTCATCTCTCGATACACGGGTTATTGCTGCCAATATTATTAGCGCTATTGTTTCCCTAATTGGTATTGATCAAGCCAGCGTTTGTCTTTATAATGAAAAAACACTAGACTTTGAGGTTATTGGCGTTTTTGATTCAGAAACGTTCTCTCCTCAGATGCCTCCCGATCTTGATTTGTCTTTCCTCAATCACGTATTATCTGAAGGGTTTACCTATTATCATTCGCCTCAGAGTTTACAAAGTTGGGACTGGATCTGTTGCTTGCCTCTTCAAAATGCACAGCACAAAATAGGAACCATTAACATTCATGCCATTCGCCAACCTGAAATCACAGCAGAGCAAATGGATTTTTTGGAAACCGTTGCTGGCCATGCCTCTTCCGCTTTGGAAAACGCCCTTCTTTATGCTATTGTTGAACGGGAATCGATCACCGATGGACTAACTGGTGTTTATAACCATCGTTACTTTCAAAAACGTTTGCGTGAGCACATCTCACTCTGTCAACGCCATAAGCGTTCCGTCACTTTTGGCTTACTAATGATCGATGTTGACAATTTTAAACTTTTTAATGATCGTTACGGTCATCAATTTGGAGACATCGTACTTCAAGCAATCGTAAAAGAACTTTACAGCAATTTACGAGAAGGGGACCTCATTGCCAGATATGGCGGAGAGGAATTTGTTATCTTGATTCCTGAAGCCACCGAAAAAGTAATCCTCCTTATCAGTGAAAAAATTCGTGAAGTCGTTGAACAGACCCATATTCATTATCCACAAACAAACTATGCCGTATCAGTCACCGTGAGTATTGGGGCGACGCTTTGGCGCCCACCAGATTCCCCCTCCTCGTTGATTTCCAGAGCTGATCATGCCCTTTACAAAGCAAAAATGACAGGCCGCAATAAAAGTGTCTTCGAATAACAAACCTTTGTTTCCTCATTTTGCATTTGCATTTATTAGTAGACTAGGGTAATGACAGTAAATCAATCCCAAACAACACTCAAGTTCTCATAATGCACTTGTTTCCGAGTAAAATCATCAATCCATTTTTTGAATGACTCGGCTTCTTGTTCTGGAACCTTAACAAGAAGTTTGACAACTTCAGTAAATTCTTCATTAATTATTATCCAATTATGTTGATCAAACTGATACTTTAGCGACTCAAACCATTCATATGGTACACACAATGCAAAAATACGATAAAGAGCTAATTTTTTCAATTCAGTTTCATTTATTACCTGCCGAGCAGTTCCACCATATGCTCTCGATAATCCCCCTGTCCCAAGAAGTACTCCCCCAAAATACCTCACCACAACCAATAGAACATTCCAGACATTCCGATGTTGGAGAAGATCGAGTATAGGGCGACCGCCAGTTCCTTGCGGTTCACCATCGTCAGAAGCCTTCTCAATTAATCCCTTGTACAATCGATAGGCATAGACGTAATGTCGCGCGTTGGGATAATCTTCGCGGATTTCTTGCATAGCTTTTTCTATTTGTACTAGTGACGTTAGCGGAACCGCAATCGCAATAAAGCGCGATTTTTCAATCACTTGTTCCCGAGTTGTTATTTGAGATAACGTATAAAATCCTTCCACTACTGCAATCCCAGTTTGCGACTCTGAGCTTTGGAAGTTATAATAGTTTGAGCCTGACCCCGTACTCCAGGTTGCAAATTCAAAGCGCCCACATCCTTGTAATTATTCTTTATATTAAAGCAGCGTTGTAAATTTTTCACAACGCTGCTTTATGCTTATTACTGATCCAATCATCATATTTTTCCCTATGAGCGTATACCAGATGCTCATGTCATCAAAGTATTTCTAATGTAGTTTAGTAACCTCTAATTTACAGGTTTCGTACCAGTTACAATAGCAACAACTCCGCCAGCTAAATTATCGAAATGTGAGTTGATTAATCCACACTCTGTAAAGATCCGGACCAGTTCGTCCTGAGCCGGAAATTCACGGGCAGAGTCATGTAAATATTGATAAGCGCTGACCCTATTAGCCCATATTTTGCCCATCAAGGGAACGAGTTTTTCGAAATATACCCAATAAACTTGTTTAAACACGGGAAAAGATGGTTTAGCCATATCAAGGGATACGACCTTGCACCCCGGCTTAACCGTGCGAACCATCTCTCGTAATCCCTGACGCAAATCCGACAAATTGCGCAATCCCCAGCCCACCGTTACTCCATCAAATGATTGATCTGGAAAAGGAAGCTCCATTGCATTCCCTTGGACGAATCGGATATGGCCTGGATTTGAGGAATGAATCAAGGAATATTTAGCTACCTCAAGCATATTTTGCGAGAAGTCTAAGCCAGTAACGTTTCCTTCCGAACCGACGACTTTACTCAGTTCCATAGAAAGTTGCCCTGTCCCGCAGCAAACATCGAGAATATGCATACCAGGCTTGGCGCCGACACGCTTTACTGCAAAACGTCGCCATCTTTTATCCATTCCAAGACTCATTAAGCTATTCATAAAATCATAATGCCCAGCGATCAAATTAAAAGTCTCTTTGACATAAGTCGCCTTATCTTTACCTAAAAAATCCATAATTTATCTCCACAAATGTAATTTACCAAGCACTCAAAATTCCCTGAATAAAATAATGGATCCAAGGGGATATCCCTATACCTTAAATTTCTTGATTATTTCATGCAATTCGCTCGTCATATTTGCCAGTACCTGGCTCGAACTAGCCATTTCCTCAGCCGAGGCACTTTGTTGCTCCGTGGCTGCCGATATACTTTGTGCTTCAGTTGAGAAGACTGAATTCTGCTTCAACATATCTTTAGTAGACAGAGCAACCCGTTTGGCTGCTTGCTGAATATCTGAAGATTCTTTAACGATTTCTTGGATTTGTACAGAGACCTCTTGAACATGATCCGTAATTTCTATGAAAGATGCCCCCGCTTGAGTCATAATGGCATAACCAGAGGTGACCTCCTCAATACTTTGGAGCATTGATTGGTTAACTTTTAGGGTGTCGTTTTGAATGGTCTTAATTAATTCCGCAATTTGTTGGGCTGCTTGACTTGACCCATCTGCAAGTTTTCGCACTTCATCCGCTACAACACTAAATCCTCTGCCGTGTTCCCCTGCCCTAGCTGCTTCGATCGCTGCATTAAGCGCTAACAAATTCGTTTGCTCAGCAATGGTTTTTATCGTATCATTTATTTTACCGATCTCCTGAGAACCTTTTTCAAGTTCGGTTACGACCTGTGCCGTTTGTTCGACACTCGCTTGAATTTGACCCATTTGTTTTGTTGCATGATCCAAAGCTTGTTTACCATTCTGTGCTGATAATTCACTGGTCTTAGCTCGATTCATTGCTTCTTTGGATTGTTGTTCAACCCTAATCGTTTCTGTGGACACCTGTTCCATTTGCACGGCAATTTCTTCTATCGTATGAAGTTGATTATCTAACATATTCGCTATTTCTCTAATTGAACTGGTTACTTGCATTGACGCTTGAGCTGATTGTTTGGTGCCATAACTTAACCCTTCAGTTGAAAGATCAATCTGAATCATCGACTCCTTAATATTGGAAATAATCGTTCGTAATGATTCAGTGGTATCGAATAAAGCATTACTTACCGCTTTCATTTCTCCGCCCGCCGTATAATATTGGACGGTAAGGTCACCCTCGGCAAGTTGTCGGGCAAATTCCGTGGTTCGCCGAACATCCCTTTGGGTTTTCCGGTTTAGCAACCCTGCAATTAACAAATTGATAATTAGAGCAATTACGGATAACGTCAAAATTATTACAATCCGTTGAGTCGTTGCTTTTTGCATACTTGATTCTTCCGCAGCAATTATTTGGTCAATATCATCGTAGTAATTCCCTGTTCCAATAACCCAATCCCAAGACTTAAATAAAAGACTATAGCTTCGCTTGGGGTAGGCAATGGTACCACCAGTCTTAGGAAAACTATATTCAGTATACCCGCCACCTTCATTAGAACCATTTTTTATTATTTCCTGAATATAATATACCCCATTTGAATCCTTGGAATCCCAACGACTAGTTCCTTCGCTGGATTTACCCAAGTTAACTATATTTATCCCTTCTGTTGTATCGATCCAAAAATAGCCTTCTTTACCATACCTCATTCCTCTAATAATGTCTGCAGCCTGTTTTTTTGCATCCGCTTCAGTAAGTTGCCCCTGTGCCTCCTTTTGTTGGTACTCATCAAGAATTGTAACAGCAGTTTGGACCTCTTGTTTAATCTGTTGATCG
>JBAQLX010000569.1:0-3749 GCA_049302315.1 Desulfosporosinus sp. | reverse complement strand
GTTCGAATAACGAATACCGATTTGTCTGCTACTTAAGCTCATCTAAATGTTTGATTTATATTTTATAGCCATACAAATATTATCCCACAGTAGCGTATATAATACAATGAGATCTTTGGATTTGCCTCATATCCCCATAGCTGGAGCTAGGGGCTTTACGGCAACAAGCGGTAAGGACAAATATACCTATATCTTTATAGACGAGGTTCAAAACTGCAAGGGCTTTGAAAAAGCAGTGGACAGCCTGTTTATAAAGCAAAACGTGGATGTATATATTACCAGTTCAAACGCCTATATGCTTTCGGGCGAACTGGCGACACTGCTTTCCGGACGGTATATCACAATAGATATGCTGCCGCTGTCCTTTGCGGAATACAGAGAATTCACTCATGAACTTGGGAAAACGCCGCAAGAAAGCTTCAACAACTATTTGCGTTTCGGCTCCTTTCCTTATGTGGCCACGCTTGTGAGAGACGAGGCGATTATCGCACCCTGCATCGATGGTATATACAATACAATTCTGGTGAAGGATGTTGCCAAGCGGATAGGAATTACTGATCTATCCTTGCTTGAGACCATCGTAAAGTTTATTGCAAGTAGTATCGGCAGCCCGATTTCCACAAATAAAATATGCTATACTATCAATTCGAGTGGCCGAAGAATATCCGTCAATACGGTGGACAACTACCTTCGCACGCTGACCGACAGCTATATTTTCTATAAGGCTAACAGGTATGATATCAAGGGGAAGCAGTATCTTAAAACACTCGGTAAATACTATTTGGTTGATACCGGTATTCGCAATATTCTGCTTTCAGGTACAGCCTCCGATTTGGGACACTTGCTTGAGAATTTAGTCTACCTTGAACTGCTGCGGCGCGGATATAAGGTCAACATCGGAAAGCTGGCCGAAAAAGAGATAGATTTTGTAGCTAGAAATATGCGCGGCGTGATCTACTATCAGATTGCCGCCTCTGTGCTTGACGAAAACACCTTAAAACGGGAGCTGGCGCCGATGCAAAAAATCCCAGACCACCATCCCAAAATCCTTTTGACGCTTGATGAGATCGGCACAGGCACGAATTATGACGGTATCCGCCAGCTAAATGTTATTGACTGGCTGCTGGGACAAAATATTTGACATAAGTGATCAGTTCCGGGAGTGTGAGGCTCTGGGCCACTTTGACGGTTGCTCCAACCTGTGTGGAACGGTGAGCGGAAGCGAACCGTTCCGCCGAATACAGACGTTATTTGAAAGGATTGGGTCGAACTTTAGCATTATAAGGGATTTTGCATCCAAAGCAAAGGTGTTATAATGAACGTAGAACTCAGAGTAACACTTTAGCCGATGAGCCGATGAGCTGATGGGTTGTTTAGAAGGTGGCCGGACTCTATGCAATATATAAATACACCGGAAATTATCTCCTTGAATCTAATTTTAGATTATCCAGTCAAATGGTCAAAATACAAAGTGCTAAGGGATTTTATTCAGAATTTTTATGACTCAATAGGGCGCCCTCGATGGCACAAAGATTTTTCTTATGAGGTTATAAATCGGCAATTAATTTTCAAGGCCTTGAACGTAGATTTCAGTTATGATTGGTTAATTCACATAGGTGCTTCTACTAAGCGTGATAACAGCACGCTATACGCAGGATATTTTGGGGAAGGTTTTAAAATTGCTTCCTTGTGTGCTGTTCGAGATTTTCAATGGAAAATAGAGATGGCTTCCCGAGACTGGGAGCTCGAAGTTATAACCAATAATATTAATGTAGATAATAAAACACTGACTACTCTAGCTTATAGTATCATAAAAAAGACAACAGTTCGCAAGGATACCGAACTGCGGATTTATCCTTTTCAAGAATATGATGTATCTATTTTAGAAAGTGCATTGCTAAGCTTCTTTTATGAGGAGAATCCTTTATTTGGAGAGGAAATATGGAATTCTCCGGAATTTGCTGTATTTCAACGCTCTAAGATCCCTAAACCTCTTTATTATCCTTCTACCAATGATTACAGTGGTCAAGGAATTATATTCGCGGGGTACCAAGCTTTGGGTTCCTTTGAGTACCCATTAATTTTCTGCCACCATAGGTTTCGCTTAAATGACAGGGAACGCAATACTTTTTTTAAAATGGATGTTGTAAAAGTCATCAATGAAGTTGTTAATCATGTTTCACCAGAAGCAGCAGCCAAAATTCTCTATATATTCAAAAATCTCTGGTACAGATATCCTCAAAAGAAATATGATTTTGAGTCTTATTATTCTATCATCAATAAGTTAGTGCGGATCATTTCTCACTCATCTGAACAGACCTCTCTCTGGAAGGAAAGAAATCCCCATTTACTCGTTGCTCGCTCGGTTAAACGGAAAGATATCGCCGCCTCCAATCTCCGTCGTCAGGCACTGAACTGGCTAAGGCTCAGTGACAATAAATACCGCTTGGTACAGGAAGGATTCATCGCTTTAGGATACCCGATATTGGAAGAGGTCTGCGAAAAGAACGGGGGCTTCAGTATAGTGCGAGAACCGTTGGCGGAAGAGATTCCTTTAATTAAACTCTTGGAAGAGTTTACCTCTAAGATTTTCAGCGACTTTTTTGGCAATAAGAGTCTTCCCTCCTGCAAGATAATCAATACTGAAAAGGCTGTTTGGAGTGGTATGGCCTTATGTGTTCCGCTTAAAAAGTATACTGTAAATCCAGCAGGAATAAAAATCCGCTTTACACTGCCATATATCGCCATGAAAAGCAGGCTGTTTACACAATCAAATTTTCACGAAGCATTGAGTACTTATCTGCACGAGTTGGCCCATGTTTTCGGCGGTGACCAATCCGCCAGTTTCAGTAGGGGAGTTTCTGAGATTCTTGATTATATTATTAAAAATGCTATGCTTGTCGAGGATTTTGCAGCGCAATGGGATGCACATTTTTTGAAGGCTAAGGTAGCCCAAGAAAAGTCTTCGACAGCCTATATGAGCGAAAGCATATTAGCGAAAGATTGGTTGCTCCCGAAGGAAGATGACGCATAGAACGATTTGTAAAAGGGAACATTGTCGTTGTCCCTTTTCCGTTTTCTCATTTGACGCAGGCTAAAAGACGACCTGCCTTGGTGGTCTCGTCACCCATGGGCGATGATCTTATCCTTTGCACCAACAGGCAAAACCTATAGCATCCTTGATGAGGTTCAGATGGCACTCCGATGGGAAAAACTGTCAACTCTTTCATGTGGACTTTGATGCTTACATCTACATCACAGGCTCCAATGCCCATCTTTTGTATTGCCGAGCTTTCAACACTACTGTAGAGCTTTCTCCCCTAAGCAATATTTCCTACAATTATGAAAAGGTCGTCCTGTCGATGGACCGGAGCTTCATCAAATCATAGATGAAACAGGACATCTTCTGACGGATATCTTAGAGATTTATTTTTTGGAACTGCCAAAACTCCGCTTTCAGAAAGCCCTCCGGAATGAAAATGACCCCGTTATCCAATGGATGGAATTCCTGAATGTCGAAACGAAAGGAGCAATGGAAATGTTGTCCGAGAAAAACCCTGCCATCAAAGAAGCCTACGAACGTTTACAGGTTATCAGCCAGGACAAAACCGCGCGTATGCTCTATGAAGCCAAGCCCGCGAAGCCGAACTGATGGATCAAAGGAATAGGGGAAAAGTAGCCGTCTACGGCGTCCGGGGCCAAGCTGAAACCCGTGGTATAACTGCCGCTGCTACTATCAAGCGTGTCGG
>JBAQLX010000568.1:0-7071 GCA_049302315.1 Desulfosporosinus sp. | reverse complement strand
CGGGTCTTTCGGATCTGCATAAATACTCAGTACTTCGGGTGTCACTTTGACCGGAATTTCTACGTACCATTCTTCGTTGTAACAGGCTGTAACTGTGGTATCGCCTTTACTTACCCCAGTGACCGACCCTCCGGTGACTGTCGCAATACCGGGATCTCCACTCTCCCAGGTTGTTGACGTTGATTTGGTTACGTCTTCCGTAGATTCGTCAACATAATCAAGATAAACTTTTACCGCCTGCTGTTTCCCAGTTGTAAGGGCAACTTCACTTGGGATTGCTTCTATCCCTACTATTTTAGGCGTGACATTGACGATTACAGTTGTCTTTTTGCCGCCAAATGTTGCTGTTAAGGTTGCCGTTCCTTTGGCTAACGCATGGAACATTACGCCTTGGCCTTCTTCTCCCTCTAATACTTCCACGATGCCCGGTTTACTTGATTGCCATGTCGTTAATTCGGTTACGTCCTCTTCCCCATCGTTACCCGCATACTGCGCGAATATCCTCGGGGGATTTACGTATTCGGTTTCTCCGCCTAGAATCATGTTTATCGGGTCTTTCGGTTCTGCAAAAATGCTCAGTACTACGGGGGTCACTTTGACCGGAATTTCTACGCTCCATTCTTCGTTGTAACAGGCTGTAACTGCGGTTTCACCTTTACCTATCCCAGTGATCAACCCATTGGTGACTGTCGCTACATCGGGATTCATAGATTCAAACTGAACATCCTTCGTAACGTCCTCTTCGCTGTCATCTTCATATACTGCAGAAATTTTCACACTCTGTGATGCACCGACAAGCACTGCAACACTAGCCGGCTCTGCATTGATTTTAACTATCGGCGCTTTGACAGTGGTAAACGGTACTTTATACCCTTTCTTTAGATTGTTATTGGACATGTCTTTAACGGCGTTAATAGGGACGGTAAGAGTATACTGCTTGTTAAATGCTAATGGAGTTGTTGGGTTTAAGGTTAATATACTTCCTTGAATAGCCTTGGTTAGAGGCACTTGTTTACCAGCTGGGTCTTTTAATAATATGCTCTCATAAGCTGAACCCGCTTGAATATCTTCGCTAAATTCTACCGTGATGAAAGGATTAAGGTCTACCTCTGTTGCTCCTTGTGCCGGGCACGAAGAGACCGCTGTCGGAGCAATTGTGTCTTTTCCATCCTGAAACTTCAAGGTATTTGTGACAAGTTGACCAGCTTTAATGTCTACGGATACTGGTGTCGGAGCCGTCCAGCTCTTGCCCGATGGGACCTGTACGCTGAGAGTGTACGTTCCATCAGGAATCCCTCCGTATTGGAAGGCCCCATCGTAATTGGTCCACGTGTTATTAGGAGAACCATTTTTATCCGTAATTGTTACTTTAACGTTGGTTACCACTTCTCCCTTAGGATCAAGAACTCTGCCCTTTAAGGTCGGGACCGTTAGCTTAAGGTCGTATACAGGTTTTTCCGGGCTTCCAGAACTAACCTTGACAGTTTGAGTGTACGAAGGAGTCAGTTCGATCTGATAACCATTCCGTGCATAGGCTCTGAGCTGATATTCTCCATTAGGAACTGATCCAAAGGCATAGTATCCACTGTCTGCCAAAATACCAGCGTTATAATACGACAGGTAGACATAGACGTCCTCTCCGGTTAAGCTCCCATTGGGCGTGGTAAGCGTTCCGTGGAATGCCGGAACAGGGAGTAGAATATCCTGTTTTAAACTGTTTGTACTTTTAATATTGACTTTCGCTATGCCATTCGCATATTTAGTCAAATCTGGCGAGCAAGCGATAACCTGATACGTTCCATCGCTCAAACCACCGAATTGATATGAACCGTTCTTTGTAATCGTTGTAGCCGTATGATCACCATTATTTGGAGATACAATAGCAACTGTATATTCCTGTCCTATCGGTGCATTGAGCATAGTAACCGTCCCGTAAACTTCCGGATTACTGAGAACAATGTCCTTAGTTAACAGCTGACCGGCTGTAATGTCCACCTGGACTGGATATGATGCGCACCCTTGATCACTCGAAGCGGACTGCGCCGCCTCCAAGGCTTTCTTGAAAGCATCCCTGTCAGATACATATTGTAATCCAAGAGCAGTCTGACTTTCATTTGAAGCCGCAAAATACTCGCTGTTTGACTCCGTAGGGAGAGCTTGAATGTAGTAATCTCCGGTTGGTAATCCGCCTAATTCGTAGTGCCCGTCACTCCCCGAATATCTCTGAACATAAAACTCGTAGTTGACGTCATGCACAATCACTCGCATGCCAGATACTGCACTGCTATCAGGAGCAGGTTTTTTGACAACTCCCTGAATCTCTTTAGTTGTTAGCCTCAAGTCAAGAGTTTGTACTGTGTTCGTAACTGTAATCTTTTTGGGTAGAGCATTAAAATACATTTTTGCGTCTGAGCTATAATATGGATAGGCAACAACAGTTACTACCTCTCCAGTAGACAAGCCCCCAAGCGAATACTCTCCGTTTTCGTTGCTTCCTGAGTAACTACCGCTTGTTTCACCGTAGGCCTCCACCCAACCTCTGATAGGAACTCCACTTGGATCTGAAACTACTCCCTTTATGGCAGCAGTGGTCAAGTAGAGGTCCTGGGTAACAAGTTGACCAGCTTCGATATGCACCTTGAATTCTGCTGAGGGGAATGTACTGCTTTGAAGCGCATTAAGGGCCTTCTTCAGTGCTTCTTGCTCAGTGACATGTTGCAACGAACCTTCTACTCTATCAATACTCACTGACTTTAGGGTGTCGGAGTAAGCAGCATAGCTTGGGTAGGCGAATAGATAATAATCTCCCGTAGGAAGACCGCCAAGTTCGTAATGTCCATTTTCGTCACTTTGCACGTAAGCGTACGCAGAGTAGTTCCGATCATGCAAGACGACCCCAGCCTGATTCTCCTTCGTTATTTTATCTGATTTATAAACTGTACCCTCAATTTCCTTAGTAGATAACTGTAAGTCTTGACTATTGAGGTTTCCTTCAACAATCGTGACCTTTACCGGAATTGACTGATAGTCTTGCCCGCTTGATGCCAGAAGCGCTTGCTTAAATGCTTCTACATCCGAAATTGGTTTTGGAGTCGATTTTATTCCCTTGGACTGAGCATCCACTTCATTCTTCAAAGCGGACCCATAGTAAAAATCATTTTTAGCAACTACATAATAGTTTCCGCCTGATAAGCCACCAAGTGTATAGTTTCCCAGGCTATCTGTAGTTACTTGGGTATAGTAAAGGTAATCTTCTCCATAAGCTATTACGTCAATATTCGACGCCGCTGATTCATCTGATTTCTGGACCATACCCTGCAATTCGGCTGTAGTCAGCTGTAAGTCTATCGACTTAACTATGCCCCGCTCGACTATGACCGTTTGCGGTATGGAATTGTAGTACGAAGAGTCATTATCCATATAAGCAATAAGTGTGTAGCTGCCAGAAGGTAAACCACCCAAAGCATAATTACCGTCGGCATCAGCCATCATTTGGGCGGACCCTTGGTTATTGAATATTTCTACGTAAGCACTGACAGCTTGCCCCGTCGGGTCTGTTACGTGCCCTGTAACTTCAGGAGCCGTGAGTTGTAAGTTTTGTTCGAGGACCTGTTGTTCAACGATATGCACTTGAATAGGGATTGAAGAGAAGCCGCCCTGTGACTCCGCCACAGCTTTAGCAAATGCCACCTTGTCCTCTATAGGCCGCACCATAGACTTAACCCCGGCAGGTGCTGCGTAGCTAAAATTAGATGCAGCATAAATCAAATAATCTCCTGTTGGAAATCCTCCAAATTGATAATTTCCTTGCCAATCAGAATAACTTCCACTGTAATATTCGTCATTGTAGATGACTACATAAGTGGAGCCACCCTGTGAACCATCTGTGCCAAGAACCAGGCCTTCTATCTCCTTGGTCGTAAGACTCAAGTCCAAACTCTTAGGGCTAACTGGATCAAGAGAAATGATTTGCGGAATAGAGTTGTAATAACCGCTGCCGTAGTAGTCGTAAGCAATGATCTCATACTCTCCCGCTCTCAAACCCCCGATTGCATAATTTCCATCAGAATCTGTGTATGCATAAGAGGAGTATTGCTCGTCCCTGGAGTATAAGTAGATTTCACTTCTTAGTCCCGTACCGCTCGGATCACTCACGGTTCCAATCAATTCATCCCCTGTAAATTGAACATTTTGCGTTAGTAACTGTCCTTCCACTATATGCACTCTAATAGGGAAAGATTGGTAAACATTCCCTGAAGCCGCTACTGCCTTGGCTGCTTCCTGCAACGCTTTAGCTAGCGCGTCTTTGTCCTTTACAGGTTGCGCAACCCCCTTCTGCCCCCCCGCAGAACCTAACAGAATCGATTCTACAGAAAAGCCCGGAGAATTCGGAAAGGCCTGAAGATAGTAGTATCCTGTTGGTAGGCCGCCAATCTTATAGTGCCCATTTGAATCGGAAGAGCTATATGTTGCGTATTCATCATTGTACAAAAAAACGTCTTGGCCGCCCGCCAGAGATTGATCAGGATTGAGTACGTCCCCCTCAATTTCTGCTAGCGACAAATTCAGATCCAAGGTTTTTGTGACAGAAGGATCCAAGGTCACGGTCTGGGGTATGGAGTTAAAATACTCTGATGCTCCGTCAGGCCATGCATATATCATATAATCTCCAGCTGGCAGTCCCCCTATTAGGTACACCCCTGAATCATCGGTCTCAGTTTCGGTATAGTAACCGACAGCCCAATTATATGCATAAACCCACGACTTAACCGCAGCTTGCTGCGGATCTCTGACTGTTCCGGTCAGTTCCGCCCTCGTCAAAGAGATATCCTGCGTAATTACTTGCCCTTCAACGAGATTCACTTTGACAGGTAAAGAGTTAAAAACATTACTCGCTGCCAGTTTTGAAATCTTCTGAGCCTCTGCTATTGCTTTCTTAAAAGCTTTCTGGTCGTCAATCCGCACCACAGAACCTGCTTTAGAGGGATTCTTTGGAGCATAGTCCAAGCACCCCGGTGTAGCAACAACATATGCTTCCCCGCCGGGTAAGCCGCCCAATTCATAATGACCTTGCTCATCAGAAGTTCGAGAGATGTACCATTCGTCATTATACAACGTGACCGTCGAACCTGAAACTACTTCGTTATCAGGATTCTTGACTTGGCCTTCAATCTCCTTGGTTGTTAATGCCAACGCAATATCTTCTGTTAAGGCCGGGTCCAATGCTACTGTCTGCGGAATCGAATTAAAATAGTCAGAAACATAATAAGAGGATGCTAATACATAATAACTCCCGACAGGGATATTATCAAAGGAAAATACCCCATTCTCGTCTGATAAAGTGCAGTTGTAATAGCCGAAATCATCGCTATATAATTCTATCCATGCTTGGATCGGATTTCCAGTCGGATCAGTCACAGTCCCGTCGAGTTCATGTTGGATAGGGGCTGGAATCTCTACAGTGACAGTTGCACTCATCACAGTAGCGGAATCGCTGATATCAGCAAGACTTAACCCACTATCTTGACTGTTCCAAGTACTAAGATTAGGATTCTGGCCGCTGCCCATAACTGTTCTTACATCACTGCTCCCAGGGAAAGGATCGCCAGAGTCGCCCCGATTGTACCCATGATCTAGGTCACCATTCCCATCGGCCTCTATGACGTAAACTCCGTGATGCGGAGGGGAATTGGGGCCCGTCGAGTTAACTGTGTTATAGTAGTACCAATACACCGAATTCGGATTAGCAATAGTGCTGTCTATATGCCAAATCAACAAACCATTGCCATCCATCCAGTAATCATAGGAGTCTTGTTGCCTGTTCTCTATCAGGAAGTATTCATTAGCTTGCTGGGTATTCAGTTTGAATACTTTACCGTTAGAATCCTCTATTTGTGGAATAGTCTCAACATTTGTGCCGTCAGGAACAACCTCAGGTGTCGTCCACCCTAGAAAAATCTTGCTCCAGGCGTCAAACTCAACCGGCACTTCTCCCATATGATTTGGACCAGCCCACGAGCCACCAGCCATGATTGACCAGTCGCCAGCTCCTGCACTTTGATAATTTATGTCGTAGAGATCTGGCAAACCGAGGTTATGTCCGAACTCGTGAGCGTATACACCCATCGTGCTTGGTACAAAACCATAATAATAACTGACAGTCAACTCCGGTTCGAGTGTGAAATCGTTAATTACTGTGTCTCCAATATAAATTGCATGACTATTCAATGCCCATCGACAAGACCACATATCTGTTGGATCATCGGATGACTCTGCACCCGCACCAGCATGAATGACAAACAGATAAGGCACTAACCCTTCGGAATTTTTATATTCAGTCCAATCGAAGTTGGAATCGATCAGTGCTTGAACAGCATCGGCTACTAATCCCTGCGCATTATTCGGGTAAACCCCATCAAAACCATACGAATTTTGGGCGTAATAGTTCTTCTCATGGGGCAGTGTAATAAATACTGTGTCCTGGCTTGTACCTACAACCTTACCTGTTACTAAGAAGTTGTCATTGGAAACAGTTTCGTAATAATCATGCATTGTACCGAAGTCTTCTCCAAAAAGCAAATTCTGAAAATAGCTAATATCGGTAGTCGCACTTTTGTCGGAATACTGCACCGCGATTGCTAACGCCTTAGCAGACGGTAGGACAGGAGTGGAAGCCTTTAACGGGGCAGTTTTCAGCTTAGGCATTCCCGCTCCACCTGGCGGCAGAGGTTGCACATTATCTTGCTTGTTCCTCACCGCTACTTTGTTATAGACCTCCGTGATGTTTTCTAACCTGTTCTGAGCTATGGCCTTTTCCAACAATTGTGGTGCGGGCGTCATAATCCTCAACGGGCTATTGATTCCGTTGCTGGATGTGCCTGACATACTCGCGTTTGCCAATGCCGGAAAAAAGATGATACTAAATAGGACTATAATGAGCATCTTCCATCTTAACATATATCGGTCCATTTTCCTCCTCCTTTTTTTTGCTTCTTCTCTTGTGTATCGCTGATTCCCAGTTCCTAAAAAATATCTCGTTATTTTCCCCCCCGTATTTTCAAGATGCTATAC
>JBAQLX010000567.1:0-4177 GCA_049302315.1 Desulfosporosinus sp. | reverse complement strand
TTGCTGGAATGCATGATAGTTTAAGGATGCAAACGCAGACACGCCTTGACGAAGAGGTCTTTGGATGTGATTCCAGCATTAAACTAGCCATGAAGAATGGCATGTTTATGGAGCGTACAGGGGTTGGAAACCTAGCATTTTCAGAACAGCTTATGGTAAATATGTATACCGGAAGAGATAAAAAAGGCGATTTTAAGAGGAGCCAAGCTAATAAAATTCAACCGTTGGGTGGACGTCCGTCTGTATTCATTATTAAAAAGAATGCAAATATCTTGAAAAATCTGCACCAGTTTTTCAGAACTGGCAATTTGACGAAAGACCATTTGCTTAAGCGGGGCAAAGCCCTTATTGCAAATATTTCTATGCTGATGATCGACGATGAGGCAGATCAAGCATCGGTAAATACTAAGGCGATAAGCGATGAAAATGGGGACATTCTGCCAGAATATGATCCATCACGGGTTAATGCAGAGATTAGAAGGATTTACAATCTGTTTTCCAACAAGGCCTATGTGGGATACACTGCTACTCCTTATGCCAATATCTTTATTCATGATGAAGCAGAAACAGAGAAATATGGCAGTGAACTGTTCCCGAAAGATTTTATCCTTTGTCTCCCAAAACCATCAAATTATATCGGCCCAGCAGAATTTTTTGGACTAAACCGCGACGATGGTGAGACCATGCGTTTGATTAGAGAAGTACAGTATGATCCGCTATTTGTGCCAGCAAAAGCCAAAAAGGGTCATTTGCCGGAACGACTGCCAGAAACGCTTATTGATGCGATTGGAGCTTTTCTTATTGCATCATCCATTCGGTTGGCCCGCAATCAAGTGAATGAACATATGTCAATGCTGATTCATGTTGCGCGTTATACCGATATTCATTGTGAAATTAAGGATCTAGTGGTCAGGAAAATCAATGATATCAAAAATCGTTTAAGATATGAAGATACAGCAGATTCTTCTTCCTTTGCAGCTAGGCTCAAGGTGCAATGGGAGGACGACTTTTCCGAAACTTCACTCCATATACGCGGATGTTTTTTTGATTTAGCTGGTGAATGCCGAATGCCTAAGTGGCCAGTTGTTTTTGACGGCATAGCTCATGTTTTGCAGAAACTTGAAGTGCTTGAGGTTAATGGTGTCAGTGATGATGAGCTGAAATACAAGGATTTTCCTGAAGGGAGAATCGTAATAGCTGTTGGAGGAGACAAGCTCTCCCGTGGACTGACGTTGGAAGGATTGTCAACAAGTTATTTCCTTCGTGCATCTACCTTTTATGATACGTTGATGCAAATGGGTAGATGGTTTGGCTACAGACCCGACTATCTTGATCTTTGCAGGCTTTATACAACGCCAACTCTAGCTGAATGGTTCGGACATATTGCTGTAGCAACTGAAGAACTGCGCAGCGAGCTGTTTGATATGGAGCAACGGGGCGCTACTCCAAAGGATTATGGACTAAAGGTTCAGACTCATTCGGAGTTGTTTATTGCTTCAAAAAATAAAATGCAAGCTGCATATGAAATGCATCAGTATTATAGCAACAGTGTGAGTGAGACAACCAAGTTTGAAAAAGATGAGGATTTTTTTAGGGGAAATCAAAGTGCAGTGGATCACTTTATTAGACAACTAGGCGCACCTGACCAAAATTATTTGCACAAAAAGCGCCCTGAAAAATATGCTCAAGCCGCTAATATTCCCAAGCACTATTTTTGGGAACATATCAATGGGTTTAACATTTGCAGCTTTTTATCCGAGTATAAGACTGCTCGAAATGCACCTAGGGCAAATAGCTTACGATTGAAGGAATATATAAGGAAACAAATTAGTTATAGTGGTTTAATGGATTGGACAGTCTGCCTGATCAATGCAGATGATGTGAATCAGCATCAAGGTAAGGTATTTGAAATTGGAGGGTTGCTGATACAACGAGGAGTCATAAGAGCTCGAGGTGCTCAAAGTCTTAAAAGAGGCACCAAGGCTTTTGGACGATTACTCTCAAAAGATCACGAATACTTGGATTTTGATGATGATCAAATTAAATTAATAGCTGATTTGCGTGCTAAGGCTTCAAGCAAGAAGGGTAGAAAACGCTCTAAAATAATTCCGGATAGCTATGGCAATGATTGGGAGGCGGCGACGTATATTCGGCATGAATTGAGAAAGAATCAGCCAAATCATGGATTGATGCTGATCTACCCTATTGAAAAATCAGATGATAGTGCATTCTCAGATTTGTCAAATGATATTATTCCAATTGGCATTGGTATCGTATTCCCTCCAAGCCGAGTATCTACTCCAGTTAAATATATGGTGAATAACGTCTTCCTTACTATGGAAGAGGAGGATGAGCAGGAATAATGAAGAATATGATGCAGGCTCATGAAATCTTCTCTGCATTGGATCAGGAATACCACTTAAAAAATTGGACGGGTCAAGACCAGCTTTTAACACGTCAGATGAGGCTGAGTCAAGAGATTTTGGCAGTTCTGGCTGTTAGGAAAACGGATGGAAGACATATTTTATACTTGCAATGCAATCCTGAGGATGCGGTAAAGGGGCATAAATATCCAGCATGGAATGGTGTTTCGATTGAATTTTCTGGCTTTGACAACGCAGGAATGGAAGGATGCTATGTACGTATCGAACAGCGTGAGGGAAGTGCCGATGAGGTATATTTTGCGGTTTCCGATGATTTGTGTTCTTGTCTGGAAGGCATTGGTAGAGCAAATCTGCGCAAAAGGCTTTCTGAAGCGCTGGAACGCTGGAGACGTTTTTTCTCCCTTCGTGAGAACATCAAACTGACAAGAGAAGAGCAATTGGGCTTGTTTGGCGAGTTATGGCTCTTGCGCAGTATGCTTCAAAATGATGTGGGTTTGCAGATAATTGGTTGCTGGAAAGGACCATATCGTGGAGTGTTTGATTTTTCTCTGCAGAATATGAGCATTGAAGTCAAAACTACAGCCGCAAAAATGCCATACAAAGCCTATATCAACAATGAGGTGCAGCTGAATGATCGACTAGCAGGAGGTGGTCTTGCACTGTGCTTTATTGCAACTCAGCCAAATGACTCTACCGGAGAAACTCTAGGAGATGTAGTGAAAGGCATTGAGGATTATATCAAAAGCGACGAGACTGCTTGCAGTTTATTTCGAGATAAACTATTCGGGTGCGGACTAGGGAGACCGTACATCGATAGCTATCTTGCAAGATATATCATCAAAGAGCATGCTTTTTTCAATGTAAAGGAAGGGTTTCCTCGTATTTTGAGTGAGAACTTGCCAAATGGAGTGGGAGATATATCATACTCCCTTGAGATAAGCGCTTGCGCCAATTATCGAATTGATGAGCAGGAGTTTTGGCAGACTGCACAGTTGCATGCAAAGGAGGAAACTACATGATACTGGAAGACTTTCATGCAATGATTTGCGAGGATGCCAGAGCAGAGCATGAGGCTGGCCGCTACCGAACAACAGAGGAAGCCATGGAAGGAGTTCTGTGCAGCTATCTGGAAGAAGAGCAGTTGATAAGCAATATCCAGCTTAGTCCTTATCAAAAAACCAGTTTGAGCAGACAGGCCATGATAGTAAGCGCGCATGCATTCGATGAAAAAAATGCGACGCTCACTTTGCTTGCGGTTAAATGGGAGCGCAGCAGCAAACTCGCAAAGATGAGCAGGAACGATGCAAACCGCATGTTCAAAATGGTGCGCCGTTTTTATAGAAATGCTAAGGCAGGCATGTTTAAGGAAATGGAGGAAACGGATACTGCATATACATTGGCGCAAATGATTTATGAGAGGCAGTCCTTTATTACAACTGTTCGCATCTTTTTACTCTCAAATGCTATTGTTGACATAGAGCCCCCGGCAGATGCAGGGGAGGAGGATACAGTCTTTTCATACGATGTATGGGATATAGACAGGATTTTCAGACTTGTCGGCCAAGCTGGCAGTACAGAGGAAAACAATGTTGAGTTGAGGGATCAATATGATTGCAGCTTTTGTATGATGAAAATGCAGGCAGACCACCAAAAATATGATTGCTTTGTCGGTATGCTGCCTGGAGCAGTGCTGGCAAGAATATATGATGAGCATGGACAGCAATTGATTGAGCGAAATGTGCGCTCTTTTTTGCAAGCAAAGAATGCTATTAATAAAGGCATTCGAGATACGG
>JBAQLX010000566.1:0-15226 GCA_049302315.1 Desulfosporosinus sp. | reverse complement strand
CCTCAATACCGTGCTCAAAGGGTATCTAAACACCGGCGATCATCCGGGGCGTCACCATCTATGGTCCCGCAGATAACCGAAAGCATACTGCCTTATTATCCATGAATCTAGCCGGGTTTGAATGTGGTGAATTGGGTTTTTTGCTGGAAAACAATTTTGGAATTATTAATCGCTCATGTTCACTACCAATCCTATCTTAAGTGATCATCCCCTATAATACCTAACAAGTCTTTAAATGGTATTTCTCATTGCTTTTTGATGCTCTATGAATGAAAATTTTCCACATAATCGTTCAAGCCATTCTTTTAGATAATTCTTTTTAGGAATAGCTTTTCCACCTCCTTGCGGCAAAAACTCAAGTAGCTTTGTCTTTAAAATGTCGTCTGTTAAGGTTGCAGCTTCAATAACATATTGCTCACAAAGCTTTTTATGTTGTGCTGAACCCCAATCAACCGATTTAGTCAGAACGCGACAGCATATCGCTTTATGCTTGGCTCGGAAATGATCATGAAGCTGTTTCGTGGCAAGATGCACTATTCTTTCAGATTCATATACTTTTGTTCTGCCGGCAACTAACCCCAGCACAGCTACTGCGCCCGTAACAGCTCCACAAGCACACCCGGCTTCGCCAAGGCCTAAACCAAAACCAGTTGCCATTTTCTTAGCATTTTCCTGTAACCCAAGCTTATAAACTTCATTAAACGCTTTGATTACAGCCTCACTGCAGTATAATCCATTTCTGAAGTATTTCAGAGAAAGCTCCACGGCAGGAGGTACTCCGCTTTCTGACCCGGAAGTTCTTCTGGTCGTCTCAACAAGCGATTCGCAATTTCCAAGATCTTCGAATAACCATGTACTGAGATATCGTTCACCTGTATCAGGAAAAATAGTTAAAATTCTTTGCCCATTGTGTTCAGGTCGTTTTGCCAATTGAAGTGATGCCCACAAAGCAGTGCCAGAAGAAATCCCAACAACAATACCTTCTTTTTGGGCAAGGGCTCTAGCAGTTTCGCCGGCATCTTCATCCTTCACTTGAATAATCTCATCTATCAGACTTGTATCTAGTATAGAAGGAATAAACCCGGCGCCAATTCCCTGTAAACGATGGGGAGCAACAGGCCCTCCGGATAAGACTGCTGATTTAAATGGCTCTACCGCTACAATTTTTATGTTTGGATTCCGCTGCTTGAGAATTTGCCCAACCCCAGTTAAGGTTCCCCCAGTACCCACTCCTGCAACAAATACGTCCACTTTTCCTTCGGTATACCTCCAGATTTCTTCTGCTGTAGTCTGACGGTGAATCTCCGGATTTGCAGGATTATCAAATTGCTGAAGAACGTACGCTCTGGGAATTTCCTCCGCAAGCTCTTTTGCTTTATTTACAGCACCCTCCATACCATCATAAACTTCAGTCAAAACTACTTCCGCTCCCAGCACGCGGAGTAGCTTCCGTCTTTCCATGCTCATTGTTTCCGGCATTGTCAAAATCAGTCGATAACCTCGAATTGCTGCTACATAGGCGAGACCAATTCCGGTATTACCACTTGTAGGCTCAATCAAAACGTCACCTGGTTTTATTAAATTCGACCGTTCAGCTGCATCGATCATTGAAAAACCAATGCGATCTTTTACACTTGAAAGTGGATTAAACATTTCCAATTTAGCAATAACCTCAGCGCTTCCTGTATCAAACTTATTGATTCTGACTAAAGGGGTATTGCCGATTAATTGCGTAATATCATTTGCTATCTTCATGTTAACGCTCCTCTGCAGGAACTTCCACTTCCTGCCGTACATCCAAAACAGTGACGATTAAATGATATATCTGATTCAATTACATTGAAATCGGAAATATCCCAAATTGTTTTTGGTTTTGTTCTCAACGGAATGCCTAAAGCCTGATTATAATCACAGTCGTATATTTTCCCATCCCACCCAACAGATAAAAGCTCTTGACACATAACGTTTAAAGCTGCATGTGGGTTGAATTTTTCCACAAGAAAATGGCAGTAGGACTCAAATTTTCCTTCCCTGATAAGTATTCTGGCAAAACGTTTAATTGGCATATTAGTTATGGTCAAAAGTTGGTTGAATTCCACGTCATATATATTTTTTAAATAGCGTTTATAATCCAATTCCAGCTTTATCTGATTTGGTGGCAAGTCGTACCCTATAGGATTATTAATCAGATTAAGTGTAAGACCGCTGTCCTTTTTCCCATAACCAAGGTTATTCAACATCCGCAGGGCACGGATACTTTTTTTATAACTATTTATACCACGTTGATAGTCAACATTTTTTAACTAAAGGCTGCGTCGTTAACCAATGGGCCAGTACTTGAGCATTGGTTTCTTGGGCGGCTATCCGCAAGCCTAACGTTTTGAGACTTCTGATTAACAACCAGGAATCTTGGGGACCTAGGATTGCTCCCAGAGCATTCTGCAAATAGCCTATTTTTTTTGCGAGTTGTTCATTATTGACAGCCACTAATCCGGCTACAACATCGTTATGCCCGCCGATAAATTTGGTAGCGCTATGAATGACAATGTCGGCTCCTAATTCCAATGGACGTTGTAAAATCGGAGTCATGAAGGTGTTGTCGACAATACACAAGAGATTTCTTGTTCTTGCCAATTCAGACAGGCTCCTAATGTCGGCTACTCTCAGCAACGGGTTGGTAGGCGTTTCACAAAATATAGCCTTGGAACAAGGTCTTATTGCCTCACAGACGCTATCGATATTGCTTGTATCTACATAAGAGACCTTTATGCCAAAATTACAAAAGACATCCTTCAATAAACGATACGTACCCCCGTACAAGTCTTCCGTAACAATTAGGTGATCACCCGATTTAAACAAGGCCAATAAAGTCGTAATTGCCGCCATTCCTGAAGAAAAGGCAAAACCCCCAATACCACCTTCCAACTGGGCTATCGCCTGTTCTAAAACCTGACGGGTAGGATTACCGGAACGTGAATAATCGAACCCTGTACTTACTCCAAGCTCTGGGTGGCTGAACGTCGCCGAATAGTAAACAGGAAAACTTATAGCACCGGTAGAATCTCTTCTATTCCCTATTTGTGCTAATGTCGTATTAATTTTCATTGTATGTCCTCCTCTTTCTAAGCAGATATTACTTTCCAGCCTAAAAATAATTCTTTTTCGAACCTAGCGGTGCGATTTGAGCGACAGGAAGTCTGAGTGGTAAATAATACGACAATTGTTGCCAGTGTCTGGCAACAATTATTTTAAAAGATAAAGGCACTATTTATCTGCTTAGGTCATAGGGAGTCTTTTGATAGACATAGTAATTCAGCCAGCTCCGAAATAGTAAGGTGGTATGGGAGCGCCAGTTGACTTAAGATTTCCATTGCCGGTAAGTTTTCAGGTATTTAATTGGCATGTATAAGTCCCCTTTTTGGCTCTGCTTGTAATCCAACTATACCCGTTGTAATATGAGGTCAACGCAGGATGTTTTTGAAAAACGCATTGCTGAGAAATAATCGCCATGAGCGGCGGCATGTATCGTAGTCAGCGGCGGGACGAGTGTAGGAGTGACGAAATAATCAAGCCAAAGGAGATATTACAATGGATGAACTTCATCGCAAACAGGAAGCTCTGAGAGAATATCTTTTTCAGCTTGGAAGTGTTGCGATTGCCTTTTCCGGGGGTGTAGATTCCACCTTTTTGCTGAAAACAGCCCATGATTTATTGGGTCACAAAGCTGTTGCTGTTACAGCGACCTCCTGTTCGTTCCCACAAAGGGAGCTGGAGGAAGCAAAAACGTTTTGCAGAGAAGAAGGTATCGCCCATTTTGTCTGCGAATCAGAGGAATTGAGCATCGAAGGCTTCTGCCAAAATCCCAAAAACAGGTGCTACCTGTGCAAAAAGGAGCTTTTCCAAAAAATTCAGAGGATTGCACTGCAAAACCACATTTCCTATATCGCCGAAGGCTCCAATATGGATGATAACGATGATTATCGCCCAGGACTGATTGCTGTAAAAGAGCTTAGCGTGAAAAGTCCTCTGCGTGAGGCCGGGGTGACGAAAAATGAGATTCGTCAGCTTTCAAAAGAGCTCGGCCTTACCACATGGAACAAGCAGTCCTTTGCATGCCTGTCGTCCAGATTTGTTTACGGTGAGACAATCACCAAAGAAAAGCTATCTATGGTCGACCGCGCGGAACAGCTGCTGATTGATCTGGGTTTTCATCAGGTGCGGGTGCGGATCCATGGGATGATCGCACGTATCGAGATTATGACTTCGGAATTTGGCAGAATGCTGGAAAACGGTACCGCTCAAACTATTTTCCAGGCGTTTAAGGAGATAGGCTTTACCTATGTCACGCTTGATTTGGGCGGTTATCGCACCGGCAGTATGAATGAAACGCTTTAAATAAATACGCCTCATTGGGCTCCCTCCCTAATGCACAGTAAATTAAAAGTTATCAGCCTAAATAAAGTACATATATAAGCTTCTGTCCGCTTCAAGCTTTTGGGCATCTTCAAGCATCGTTTCAAGAGTGATAGAATCGAGAACTTCTGCGATGGAGTCTCGGACTTTCTTCCAGATTGTTCGGGTCACGCAATAGTCTGCTATAGCGCAACATTCCGGGTTCTCCTCGGATACACAATCTACAGGAGCTATTGGCCCTTCTAACACGCGAATGATATCCCCAACTGTTATCTTACCCGGTTCGCGCCCCAATAGATAACCGCCTTGCGCCCCACGAACGCTCTTTACTAGACCGGCTTTACGCAAACCGAAAACGAGTTGCTCCAGATAATGTTCGGACATGTCCTGTCTCTCCACAATACTTTTCAAGGAAACCGGACCCTCACCCATATGTTGAGCTAAATCAAACATGACTCTAACCCCATACCGACCTTTGGTCGAGAGTTTCAATCCCCTCACCTCCTCTTTTCCGGAGTTAACCCTTAACTGTGGTCATGATACCGATTTTACTTGAATGTACCTTCACTTCATCCATGGCTGAAGAGGTGACCCCCACTGTTCTGCGGATGTTTTCCATCTGGTTTTAACCAGTTCTATCGCCTGTCGGCCTTCCTGGGCGGACTGAGAAACTTTGGCTGAATTGATCACCACTATTCCTCCATCTCTTCTATAGTGCGACCAGTCTGCCTGCCCCCCACTTTTCCTATTGAATTAGTAAGGATTTGCAGAACAACTAACCCTTCCAATGAGCATTGAGAGCCTTATACCAGAAAATCATATTGTACGTATTGTTAATAAAGCCATTGAGCAAATGAACCTTGAACCGCTAATGGCCAAATATCCGGGTGGTGGCCGATCAAGACCGTACCTACTGGAAAAAAAGCATAGAACAAACAAGCCCCGAAAAAATTAAAATTAGCCAATCATTAATGTTTGTTTTGAAAACTGCCTTGGTCCGAACTTCAGAATAGCACCTGGATTCCATCGCCATTACCAATTCATCAGCACGCATAAAAGTGTGCAATAAAAGTGGAAATATAAGAAACGTTACTCGTGCTATCGGATTTTTTCTCCCTTCAATACACCGGGCTTTCTGGGCATCCCGCATTTCGGAAGCTTGGTCGAAAATAAGCGGAATTAGAACAAAAGTCAAACTGAACATTGTGGCCACCCTGGCTTCCGGAACAAATGGTATGGGAGCGAGAAACCATTCGATAACGTTTTTTAATAATGTAAGAGTGGTGGTTCCCGTCAAAATAGTACATATTAAAATGATTAAAATAAGCCGCCATCCATACATTAGACCTGAATTCAGCCCCTCCCAAGTGAGGCCATGGATTGGAATACTTGTAATAGGAGTACCTGGAACACTAAATGAATTAACCACAATTACAATACCGATTAAAAAAAGAAAATACCTTATTTCGGTCAATAGGTTATTGATAGGCAACCTAGAGCCTATGAGCGCAATTCCCAGTACAGAAGTTAAAATGGTCAAATCAAATATCCTAGTGGCAATACCTGCTGCCAAAGTAAACAATATCATACATATCAGCTTTATTCGTCCATCCATGTTATGAACAATTGAATTTTTGGGTATATAGTGAAAAATATTTAACTCAGCCATGTCATAGTCTCCACTCTTCTATTTTCTCCGAAGGGCCTCCTTATACCATATAATTCTATTTCATCAATTAATTGGCTTGGTTCACCATCCCTGACGATAAGCCCTTTATCCATAATGATCAACCGGTCTGCATGGGCAAGAGTCTTTTCCAGTTCATGGGTTACTAAAATGATGGTATGTCTGTCTTTATGCAGGTAAACAATCTGTTTTAATACTTGAAGTACTCCTGAGTAATCTAATCCAGTAAACGGTTCATCAAAAACGATAATTTTGGGTTTCATGGCAAGTACACCTGCCACGGCAAGCTTTCGTTTTTGACCTCCGGACAGCGTATGTGGTTGTTGATTAGCAAAAGCGCTTAATCCTACAGCTTCAAGTGATTCTTTAACTCTATCATCAACTTCCTTACGGGATAATTTAAGGTTTTCAGGACCAAACGCCACATCCTCGGTAACAGTTTGACCAACTATTTGACTGTCAGAATTCTGAAAAATTAATCCGATTTTCTTTCTTGTGTTAGTAAGATTTTTGGTTATCGGCTCCCCTTCCAGTAATACTTTCCCTTTAGTAGGAAGAAAGAGTCCGTTAAAATGTCGTATCAAAACACTTTTCCCCGAACCGTTAGAACCTGCAATAATAACGAACTCCCCATCTTCAATTGAAAGGTTTATATCATTAATCGCGATTTTGCCGTTAGGAAAAATGTGTGTCAAATGTTGAGTTGTAAGAATGCTCATTTAATCCCCCCCTCTTTGTGATGGATTAGTGATTACCGACTTGAGAAGGGGTCGCAATGTTTTAATTAAAGCTAGTACAACAATAATTTTGATTATCATACCGGGCATGAACGGTAAAAGTCCCAAGGCCGACGCTTTTCCCCATGAAACTTTTAATACTAGTTTAAGCCAAGGAACACCCATGCCATATATAATTATGTTTCCAGCAATTAAAGAAGCTATGTCTTTTATAAATGAAGATTTACCTTTTCCGGAAATCAACCCTATCACAAGGGCACCAATCAAATACCCAAATAAATACCCGCCTGTAGGCCCAAATAGAACTGCCAGTCCTGCTTTTCCACCTGCGAAAACAGGAAGCCCAAGTGCACCTAAAAAGAGAAATAATCCTGCACTGGCCGACCCCCAAGATGCTCCTAAGAATAAAGCTGCAAGCATTATAAAGAAATCTGCTAATACAATAGGTACGGGACTGAAGGGGATTGGAAAGCTGATATAACCTCCAATTACAATTAAGGCTGTAAAAAGACATGCAAAAACCATCATACGGAGGTTAGGCGACTGACTTTGACTCATTTTTGTACCACTCCTCAAAGCTATTGTAAACTTTACAACTAATTTAAGTTTACAATAAATCAAGGTGGTTTGCAACCAAAAGAAGAGAAAAGCTACCCCGCGAAATGGCAGGGATCAACTTAATCAAGAGAATTAAACTGCAAAGTACGTTTATAGGGGCTGGAAATTTATTTTTCTACCCCTCTCTTTTTCTGCTATAAGGATTGGGGGGTAGTCGGTTAGCTCCGCCTCATTCTACATTTCAAGTGCAACCCCAATCGTAGCCATTGGTCACATCGTCCTCAGTAGTCGGTCCAGTAACATTGCATTATTCTACAACGCCCTCAAAGACAGTCCTTGCCAAGTTTTTGGCGCCCCTTTTGATGGCGGTGATGGTAACTTCCTTGTTTCTGCCTTATACTAAGAGTATCCTTGATTCTTATGGCAATGTTCTATTGGGTCTGCCTCAAACAGAGTTAGTGCTCTCTGTTATACAATATCTCTTTCTTAGAAGTGTTGACACCTTTATTTTAATGGATTAATATCAACAAGGGAAAATAACTAAATTGCTTGGAGGAAAATATTTTTGGCTACTATAAAACCTTTTAAATCGGTGAGGCCCAGGGAAGAGGTTGCAAGTAAAGTAGCCGCACTCCCCTATGATGTTTATAATCGTGAAGAAGCTTTAGAAGAAGTATTAAAGGAACCTCTGTCGTTTTTAAAAGTTGATAGAGCAGAGATACAATTTGCTAAGGATTTTAACCCCTATGATGCTCAGGTCTATGAGAAGGCAAGAGATAACCTCCAGGACATGATAAATGAAGGTCTATTTATTAAGGAAGGTAACTCCTGTTACTATGTCTATGAACTGATTATGGATGGGCGTTCACAGACGGGTTTAGTTGGCTGCGCAGCGATAGAAGACTACCTAAACAATGTTATAAAAAAGCATGAGAAAACGAGAGAGGACAAAGAAATTGATAGAACAATTCATGTCGATGTTTGTAATGCCCAAACCGGACCTATATTTTTAGCATATCGTTCTCAAAAAACCATAAATGAAGTTGTGGATGTGATCAAGAAGACCTCTCCATTATACGATTTTGTTGCTTCTGATGGAGTGAGACATACGGTATGGAAGATTGATAATGGAAGCGACATAGCAACAATATCTGCAGAATTTAATAATGTCGAAAGCATCTATATAGCAGATGGGCATCATAGAACAGCTTCCGCAGTTAAGGTTGGCTTAAAAAGAAGAGCTGAAAATCCGGGGTACACCGGAGAAGAGGAATTCAACTTCTTCCTTTCTGTGCTTTTTCCACATGACCAATTGATGATTTTAGCCTACAACCGTGTGGTAAAAGATTTAAATGGCTTAAATAAGGAAGAATTTATAAGTGAAGTAGCAAAAGCATTTTTAGTTGAAGAAATGGGAGCGGAACCCTACAAACCTGCAGAGAAAGCTACTTTCGGGATGTATTTAGAAGGAGTATGGTATAAGTTAACGGTCAAGGAGGAGATCCGTTCCAGGGATCCTGTTGAGGGACTAGATGTATCATTGCTTCAAAATCATTTACTAACTTCAGTTCTAAATATCCAAGACATAAGAATGGATAAAAGAATCGACTTCGTCGGTGGAATAAGAGGGCTTAAAGAACTGGAAAAAAGAGTCCATCGTGATATGAAGGTTGCCTTTTCCATGTATCCAACTTCAATAACTGAGTTGTTTGATGTGTCCGATGCAGGTAAATTAATGCCCCCAAAGTCTACCTGGTTTGAACCCAAGCTTAGAAGTGGCTTGTTCATTCATGAGTTAAAGTGATCAGATCAAGACCGTACTCAGACTGTGTTAAATGGGCTTTTACCTCAAGTATGCTTGCCAGTCTTCTATCATCCGATTTCCTACCCGCTATTCCTTTGAATTCGATATTATTTATTTCAATAGTTTCTCGTACTCTATTATTCTGAATGTAACGGTTATAGAAAAAGAAAAGCGAGCCGATTACGGCAAGGAAGATTGCGAAAGCAAAATAACCCGTTGCCAAAGATACATTAGTAGTATAGTCATAAGTATTTACATATTCTGCAACGGCGTTCTGGAGGACCAACATTTTTGAAAATCCCATTCCATAGGACAATAACGAGGAAAGATAACAAATAACTGTTGCTTTTGGCATTGTTTACACCTCCACATAATCAAGACGACAATATTAATGATCTGGGATAAACGCAATCAGTGCATATGTTTTACATCTTGCCCACCTCGTAGTACATATATTTGGTTAATTTACGAACTCCTGTTCTTATTATAGCCGTTTTCTGTGTGAATAGCAATATAAAAATAGGTCTTTCCTCCAGGATATCTGCCCTGCCCTACCCGACTGATCGAGAAGGGCGGATTACACCGCTGTATTTGAACAACACAAATAGGGGTACAGAGTACCCCTGAGCATGGACACAAGAAAGAGGTCTCCATCAATTGGATCAAGGACCTCTTTGAATATTACGGTTTTGTAGAGCCACTATTTGAAGTGGCTCTCAACGACCGAAATTGTGGCTCAATTCACTCCGAATTATTCACCTCTTAGTTTTATTATTTAAATTCAAAGTCTCAAATTGACAAATTGTTTGTCTCTGTGGAAAATGTTCCATCCGCAAACCAAAGGCTATAAACAATCGGAATAATCACCAGGGTCAGTAACGTTGAGACTGTTAACCCGCACATTATGGCCACCGACAACGGTTCGAACAGCTCACTGCCGGAGAGAGCTAAGGGAACCAAACCGATAACCGTGGTCATGGAGCCTAGGAAAATGGGTCGGTAACGCTTGACGACGGCATCGAAGCAGGCGTCTGTGACGGACATACCCTCTCTGCGGGCACTGTTAATAAATTCAATTAACAGAATGGCATTTCTAATCACGACTCCCATTAGACTGACGACTCCAACCAGAGCAGTAAAGGAAAGGGGCTGACCAAAAGCAAACAGGCCGATAATTACCCCGATCAGGGAGAGGGGGATGGTGATAAAAATGATGAAGGGCTGCAAGAAGGAGCGGAACTGGAGCATGAGTATGAGATAGATGACAAAAAGGGTAAACAGAGCAGCTGTGCCCAGATCACCGAAATTATCAATGATATCTTTCGCTTCCCCTTTATAAGAGAGGGTAACCCCTTTTAACTCGTCCGGGTGCTCGGCGAGTATTTGTTTGATGTTCTTTTCAATCGTAATAGCGCTGTAACCGGGTTTAACTTGGGAGGAGACGGTAATAGCCCGCTCCCGGTCGTATTTGCGGATCGTGGGAATAGATGCTTCCAGGTTAACGGTCGCTAATTGTTTAAGCAGAACTTTCTGGTCAGAGAGGGAGGATTTGATGGTCAGGTTTTCCAGGGCCTCTTTGGATTGAATATCACTTGTCACCAAGATAGGATATTCATTGCCTGCTTTGTGGAAAACTGTTGCTTCTACTCCTTTTAAAGCTATATTGATCTGGCGCTCGATGTCATATTTAGTGATCCCCATCCGGGAAGCTTCCTGATTATCGACCTTGACGGTAAACTGGTATTCGGCACTGTCCAGGTCGTCATCAACATTCAAAGTACCGGGGATAGTGGCCAGCTGCTCATGGATATAGTTGACACTCTTGGTCAGGGCCTGCTGATCGTTACTATTGACCTGAATGCCAATAGGGTTGCCGGGGAAGGCTTTTTCCAGCAATTCGACCCGGGCTGTTCCCCCGATCACGCTTTTGGTCAATAAATCCTGCATATAGACGGCCATTTCCTGGTTGGATTTAAATCGGCCGCCTTTAGCTAAGTCAACTTTCAGCAGGACTTGGGCAAAATCTTGGGACTGAGAGGATTTCTCCACTGTTAAATAGAATTTAGGAAGTCCTTCCCCTACCGAGGTAGTATAATCCAGAACTTCTTTCTGGGCAGAGACGAGCTTTTCTACCTGTTGGGTCACTCGATCCGTATTGTCAAGGTCAGCTGAGGTTTCGGCATGGATATTGATATAAAACATATTGACGTCAGCTTTGGGAAAAAACATGACCGGCAGCTTAAATGCCAAGAACACCATCAGGGCCAGCGAGGAGAGGGCTAAGAGCAGGGTTACTTTCTTATGCTTCATGCCAAGCGCCAGGAATCCCTGATAGAAGTTTTTCACAGGGGATCGAAGGCGTAATCTCCCCACTTTAAGTTGATCGAAAAAGGTATAGGACAGGACCGGGGTGACAAGGATAGCAACAATAAACGAGGCTGCGACAGCCAGAATAACGACCTGAGGCAAGGAATGCAGGAATTCACCAGCCGGACCGGGTACGAAAAGCATGGGGGCAAAAGCAGCCGCAGTGGTTAATGTAGATGTAAATACTGGTAGGACAACTCGCTTTGTGCCGCGTACACAAGCGGTCATTTTCTCCATTCCTTGGTCCATCATGAACTGGATCGAATCAATGATCACGATGGCATCATCGACCAACATACCTAAAGCGATGATCAGGGCGGTGATAGAGATCTCATGTACTCTGATCTTCAGGATGTACATGGCGCAGAAAGCGATCAGGATGGAGAGGGGTACGGCTGTCGAAGCGACAATGGCATTCTTAAAACCCATCCCCAGGAAAACGACCACCAGGACCAGGGCTATTCCTTCGAGCAGGCTTTTAAAGAAATTATTTACACTTTGATTAACATCAGCCGGTTGGTAGGTGATCTCATCAACGTTTAAACCGGGGGGCATTTGCAGCTTGAGTTGCTTAAGTTTCGTTTGCACGTCTTGGCCAATTAACACAATATTATTATCTGCGGGAAAAAATGCGCTCAGCAAAATGGCCTGATGTCCATTCTCTCTGATCCGGGTTGTGGAATCTGCCAATTCCCAGGATACAGCAGCGATATCTTTTAAATGCACGATAGCTCCGTTATTATTAGAGACTGCCACGACGCAATTTTCAATGTCCTGGAGGGAGTTAAAACTGCCCTGGATACTGACGTTAATCCTAGTAGTTCCATTACTCAGGGAACCCGGGGGAATGTTGACATTTTGAATTTTTAAGGCATTGACGATGTCCTCCAAGGATAGGGCATATTGATTCAGCCGGGCAGTATTGACTTCTACCTGGGCTTCTTTTTTTTGGACCCCATTCACTTCAAAGCGGGATATGCCTTTAACTTTGCTTAATTCATTCTTATACTGATCGGCGAAGTCGGAAAGCTGTTCATAAGAATACTTTTCACCGGAAAAGCCGAGGATCATCCCGGGGGTAGCCGTTAAATCGGTATCAACCTCAACCTTTTGGCATTCAGACGGCAGGCTGCTTTGGAGATCGTCCATATAGCGCCGTAGATTAGTCCAAGCTTTATCGACATCGGCATCATTTTGCAGTTCTAAAATAACAATGGAAATGCTATTGCGAGAATAGGAGGAGGAAGTTTTGTAGTCTGGAACTTCGATAATTTTATCTTCGATTACTTTGGTAACGAGTTTTTCCACCTCTGCGGGTTCGGCTCCCGGATAGATGGTCTTAATAATGGCATAAGGAGCATTCACTTCCGGGCTTTCCTGTTTGGGTATGACGTAATAACTGTAAAGTCCGAACAGCAGAGCCATAAACGTGAAAAAAATGATAAAACGGCGATTGCGGATGACTTGATAAATCAGACCATTTTCCATCATTGTCCTCCTGCCGTTGGAGCGATAGTCACCTTAATACCCTCGCTTAATTCCTTCATGCCTGAGACGACCAGGTTGTCTCCCGGATTAAGCCCTTCGACCCGGACATTAAAACCCTGACTGTTTTTCAGACTGATATTCTTTTTAACAGCCCGGTCAGTTTGGACAATAAAAACGTAATCTTCTCCGTCATTCATCACGGCGGAGATCGGAATCCAGATGCCTTTCTCTTCGCCGACTGCCAGAGAAACATCCGCTGTGGCACCAATATAATAAGCCTCAGCCGGAATTTCTTTCGTCAATTTAATCTCTGTGTTATAGGTACGAGTCTGAGTATCCGGCACTTGATCAATATGGGTTACTTCTCCCTCTCCGCTAAAGCTGCCAACTTTGACTTCCGCTTGAGTTCCTGGCTTAATCTTCGCAGCATTGGTCTGGTCGAGACCGAAATCGATCACTTGCTCCTGGCTGCGAACAACGATGACAGGATATCCGGCGCCTGGATTTTCCCCTTCTTTATAGAGGATATCTGTCACATAGCCCTCCATGTCACTATAAAGTTTCGTATCGGCCAAGGCATTTTGTTTAGCTTCAACATCGACTTGAGCCTTCTGGCAAGTGGACTCTTTAACATCCCTATCCAGTTTGGCCTTATCCAGATCATTCTGGGCCATGGCTCCGGCCTTTACGAGTTGCTGATAATTGGTATATTGGGTTTGGGCATCCTGATAGACTTGCTCGGTCTGGGAGAGGTTAAGTTGCGAATTGCGCAGGGCCAGGGAAAGATCGGTCTGATCCAGGTCGGCGAGCAGTTCTCCCTGCCGGATAGCATCTCCTTTATCTACGTTCAGGTGAGCCAGTTTTCCCGGGACTCTAAAACTGTATTTCTTTAATTCTCCAGCGCCGATGACACCTGAGTACTCCAACCGGACCGACTGGGACTGTTCCGTTAGCGGCGAAACCGTTACCGGTTGGGTAACCTCCACAGGGGTAGTGTCAGTTGGCTGGGAACTGCAGCCGGTTAAAAAGGTGAGAAGCAGAAGTATGGTTATGAAGGCTGTAAACAGCTGTTTGCTTTTCAACATATTCAGAAATACCCTCCTCAACGATTTAGGATGCCGTAAAGCAAGAGTTTTTTCATCTGTTCTAAAAGTTGGTTAATGGTGATGTCATTGGCATTTAAAAATTGGTCTTCCATGGGTGAAAGAACCGTCTTCGTAAAAGTCAGCAGCATGATGGTGGGATCAAGGTCATCCCTGATGTCACCTTTGGCAATGCCCTCCTCTAAGACGGTCATCGCCAACTGTTCCCGGAAACGGCGGATTTCTTCAATAGTCTCCTGTTCGGCGGGAAAAAACCGTTGCAGCTCATTGAGGACGCGGAAGGGAATGGTCGGATAGGAGTATACGGAGAGGATGGCATTAAGCTTTTCAAACCATGTCGGGCAGCGATCGATTTCTTGCAGCACCCTTTGTTTTTCGATTTCAGCAGCCCTTTGCATGATTTCCGAGATCAGTTCGTTTTTGGAGACAAAATATTTATAGAGGGTTTTTTTACTCATACTCAGTTCGCCGGTAATGTCATCCAATGTAAAGCCTCTTAACCCGTATTTTTTAATAAACTCAGTAGCGACTTGGATAATTCGCTCGCGCATGATAAACCTCCTATGTTCCCTTTATTTGATCAACTTTGTGGTCCAAAACCCATTTGTTGCGCTGCAAATGTTGACTTTTAGCAGTAGAATATCACTATTAGGTTTGGCACTGATAAAGTTTCGGAGGAAACTTTATCAGTATCTCTAGTTTACTATCAATTATTTATGGATTCAAGGGGGCCAGGTCTTTTCAACACGACATTATGTTAACCTAATAATGTCAATTGGCCCCGGCAGTTGAGCCGGGGCATATATCATGACCACCCGATCAGCGGGTGGTTTGCTCTAGCCCTATAAGGGCTGGGTACGGGCTAAGGCCTTAAGGCTTACTGAAAGTTACGCCAACCGCACTCTTATCCGAACTATCCCTAAAGGGGTTACGGGGCTATTTTTTCTTGTTCTTTTCTACGGGCTCACCCGTAAACGGGTCTACAAACGCCCTACATGCCTGTTTTCGTTCCAAAGCTCATAGTCCGATTTCCAAACACTAGCGCTAATTTGCTGGGGAATCCTTTTTG
>JBAQLX010000565.1:0-2057 GCA_049302315.1 Desulfosporosinus sp. | reverse complement strand
CTTGCTCAGCATTTCTGTGGCATAGATTTTTAGCATAGACGTCTCTTTACGCAGATCACCCAGACCCTCATCCATTTTCCAGGCTGCGTTATACAACATGAGACGGGTGGCATGAAGTTCAGTCGTTGAATCAGCGATCCACCATTGGACAGCCTGCCTATCAGCCAAGAGCTTGCCAAACGTTTTTCTCAGATTCGCCTGTTCAATCATCAACCCGATCAGGCGATCAGCATAACCACAGCACCAAGCAGCGATCTCCAGCCGCCGTACCCCGAACCTGTTCGAAAGAGGAATAAAGGCCTGTCCGACCTCACCCAAAACCTGAGAGGGATCTAATTCACAATCTTCAAAAACCATCTCATAAGCAAGCATCTCGCCGATTGTGTTGACATTACGCACAATTTGCATACCAGGGTGTCCCTTGTCTACCAAAAATGCCGTGAAGCCGCCTTTTTTACCTTTCGCTTTGTCATTTACTGCCATAACAATAAAAAAGTCCGCTTTTGGACCAAAGCTAATAAAACTTTTGGATCCGTTTAAAACCCACTTGCCATTTTTCAAATCAGCCCGCATCTGAATGCCTGCCGCATCAGATCCGGCACCAGGTTCTGTCATAGCCAGCGCCGAACGCTTTTCCCCTCTTGCGTACGGAAATAGGTACTTCTCATGTTGCTCTTCCGTACAACAAGCAATCATAAAATCCAAGTTCGGGGAATCAGGCGGTAGAAAAAACGGTACGATAGATCTTCTTAATTCTTCCGATACTACTATTTTGGCCAAGGCTCCCAAGCCCTGCCCTCCGAACTCTTCGGGCACATCAAGTCCCCAAAGTCCCAGTTCCTTGGTCTTTTCCATTAATTTTAGCTCTTCCTCGGGTGGTAGAACCGATAGATCAGTGAAACCACGACTGGCCTCACGTTCAATCACCATATTCTCTAAAGGAAACAACTCTTTTTCTATGAATTTTCTGACCATCTTTTTTAATTGCACGTATTCTTCCGGCAAGGTAAAATCCATACTACACTCTCCCTTTTCTTCTTAAATGGTTCTAATCTTCATCAATGAAATTACAACCTGCACTTCTTATCCACCACCTAACCTACCAAATATATAACTTGCGGACTAGACCGCAAAACTTACTTAACACTCGAAATAGTCAAATAACCCCTCTTGATCATCAGACCGCTTCTGATTGTTCTTTTTTTCCCATATCTCTTCCCTCAAAGGCTCCCAGGGAGATAATTCCTGACACATGGGACATTGCCGCAAATGAACTGCGCTGCAACAGCTCCCCATATTTTTCGCCCGGGTAAACTGAGTCATTGGCGCTTCGTAACCACATTTTGTGCACTTCAAGTTAACCCTCCTCCGGGATTGCCTTAACGTCTGTAGTCTTAACCGATTCATAGCCGTAAATACTAATTTTTATAGCACATTTGCAACATACTTAACTTTTTTCCTGTTTCAATTCTCACATGCATAGCATAGGTTCTCCCGCATCAGCGAAAATCTCCAAAAAAACGCACTTCCGCATGTTTTGAGAATCATTTACTCTAACGGTACGGAATTACTAAGTATTTCTAAAATAATTATGCAAGTTCTATGCCAATTTGCTCCGCAACCCAATATCTAGGCCCACCAAAAAAGTGTACTACAAACGGACACTCGTTTCAAAGGACAACTGTCTTTATATAAAGCACTTTGCTCCGAACAATCTATTACGTGCCTTATTCTTAAAAACTGTCCCTGAATGAGACATAATCAGCGTAAGATTGCCTGAAGCAAATCCCTAAGTTTTGACTCCTATTAATCCTCCCACAGTAAAAAAAAGGCGGATAAACCGGAAACTGAACAAGGATTTTGTCCCTCGGCTTGGTTAAACTCCGTATCAATTCGTTTATAGCAGGTACAATTCCGGGGCTAAAAGAGATCCAGTCTCTTTGAATCTCCCAACCATGGCGCTCTTGCATCCAGTCGATAAGTGCTTCATAATAGCCATCCATTCCGTCAGAATAACCATATATCCCATGTTTTGCTCGGTTCACGAGCGCCTCAAC
>JBAQLX010000564.1:0-1659 GCA_049302315.1 Desulfosporosinus sp. | reverse complement strand
GCCTAATTTGTGTTGCGAAAAATTAGTTTTGGTTTGTCTTTAAGTCAATTCATTATAAGTTTTTTCTTGTCATATCAACACAAATAAAGTGGAAGAAATTGTCTGCGAATTGCAGGACCTATAACAGATTCCGTCTTACGACCCCGGTTTACTTGCTTTTATGTTTGGGTGCAATAATAGCCCTCATCGGTGGACATTATACCTATGGTAAAGTGCCACTGTTTAACTGGCTAAATGATTTTTTTCATCTTGGGAGAAATTACTATGATCGGTTTGGACATTTTGTGGGTGGTTCCGTTTGGGCCCTAACTATTAGGGAGATTCTGTTGAGAACGTCTCCCTTAAAAAAAGGGAAATTGCTCATAACTATTATTCTCGGATTAGCTCTAGGAATTAGTGCTCTTTATGAATTAGCTGAATGGTGCGTGGCTTTAATATTAGGCGGAGGCGCAGAAGCTTTCCTTGGGCTTCAGGGAGACATTTGGGACCCACAATGGGATATGTTTCTAGAATTAGCTGGGGCTATAGTTTGCTTGTTCAGTTTATCCTCGACTCATAATCGGTTTTTAGCCTGTCATGCCAAAAGTAATGCCTCAACAATTAAACCATAGCATTACTTTTTTGAACCTTGATCAGAGGCTTTTTTGTACATTTCTACATCTTCCACAAAAACCCACTTGCAAGTACCCAAGCTCAAACTTGGTCTTGAACGGCTTAAGCTCTCCATCCTTGATTAAGAACCAATCTTGTTCTTGTTCTTATTTTCAAATTAATACTTCACCCCGCTATTGATAGCTATAATTCTCCCATCCATAACCCTATTTGCGTCTACTCTAATATCCTCAACCTCTATATAATGTTGCTCATGCAAACTGGCAATTTCTTTCTTAAACTCTTCCTGCGAAAGTTCGGGAAACTTTTCCTTAACTTGCTGATATCCATACCAACGGGTACTATATTGATCAGCTCTAAGACTATCCTGCCTGAAGAACAATAACTTTTCTAGAATTTTGATACTGTTATCCACTACTTACTCCCCCCATTACTTTTTTGTTCCAAATGTCAAAGTTATTTCTTCTTTATTTACTAGCTTATCATCTCACAGCTTCCTTGTGAAGTAAGGGGAATTCTATCGCAGAAAAAAGTGAACTACTCAACATCAACACATTATTTTCCCGGCACCCCACTGACGATCTCCGAGTACACAGACCAGTTCCCCGAGTTGTCTTTGGCTTTGAGGCGAAATTCATAGGTTTTTCCATTGGTCAGGCTGGTTTTATTATAACTTATAGCTGTGACATTTAAGATGCTGCTGGCAATACTCCAGATAGACGACGTTGACAGCTTGTATTCAAGTCGGTAACCTGCTAGGTCTGTTTCAGTGTTGGCTGTCCAGGTAAGAGCAATGGCTCTATCTGCGACTTCTGCGGTTAACCCCACCGGTGCTGCCGGCGGCGTCAGATCTTTCGCTGTAACCCAAATGGTACTGCTATAAGCCGAGTAGTTGCCCACGGCATCCTTGGCCTGGATTCTGAATCTGTAGCTAGATCCCTTGAGTAAATCTTCTATGGTTGCGCATGTTGTTCCTGCGGGGATAACTACAGTCGTCCAGATGGTTATACTGGATTTCGTATAAGTGATTTCATAACTGTTCAGATC